>NZ_JAMYQP010000014.1:0-139961 GCF_040320945.1 Mesorhizobium sp. M0587 | reverse complement strand
TGCGCCGGCCAAAGCCGCATAACCAACCGAACCGCCCTGTACGGACCCGTATGCAAGGTGGTGTGGGAGGGGAGGAACCGCGAGGTTCCCCCCTATCCCGATTCTGGACGGGCCGGAGCTGTTTTGACCGGAAATAGCGTCGGCGGCCATCCTTGCCGCAATCCGGCCAGCAAATTTCGCGCCGCAAACGTGGCGGGGCGAAAACAACTGTGTTAATGGCGCGGCAGACCCCGAACCCCGAGGACTTTCAGGCCATGGCAACAGCAGCGGCAGCGTCGAACAAATTCGAATCCTTCTTCGAAACCACGCTCGAGGATGCCGATCCTGAGATTTTCGGCGCCATCCGCAACGAACTCGGCCGTCAGCGCCACGAGATCGAACTGATCGCCTCCGAAAACATCGTCTCGCGCGCCGTGCTGGAAGCGCAGGGCTCGATCATGACCAACAAATACGCCGAGGGCTATCCGGGCAAGCGCTACTATGGCGGCTGCCAGTTCGTGGACGTCGCCGAGGAACTGGCGATCGAGCGCGCGAAAAAACTGTTCGGCTGCAACTTCGCCAATGTCCAGCCTAATTCGGGCAGCCAGATGAACCAGGCGGTGTTCCTGGCGCTCTTGCAGCCCGGCGACACCTTCATGGGTCTCGACCTCAATTCCGGCGGCCATTTGACCCACGGTTCGCCGGTCAACATGAGCGGCAAGTGGTTCAAGGTCGTCTCCTACGGCGTGCGCAAGGACGACCATCTGCTCGACATGGACGCGATCGAGAAGACCGCGCACGAGACCAAGCCGAAGCTGATCCTGGCTGGCGGCACCGCCTATTCGCGCATCTGGGACTGGAAGCGTTTCCGCGAGATCGCGGACGCGGTCGGCGCCTACCTGATGGTCGACATGGCGCACATCGCCGGCCTGGTCGCCGGCGGCGTTCATCCGTCGCCGCTTCCGCATGCGCATGTGGTGACCACCACCACGCACAAATCGCTGCGTGGCCCGCGCGGCGGCATGATCCTGTGCAATGACGAAGACATCGCCAAGAAGATGAACTCGGCGGTATTTCCCGGCCTGCAGGGCGGTCCGCTGATGCATGTCATCGCAGCCAAGGCAGTCGCCTTCGGCGAAGCGCTGAAGCCGAGCTTCAAACTCTATGCCGAAAGCGTCGCCGCCAATGCCAAGGCGCTGGCCTCCAGCCTTCAGGAGACGGGCCTCGACATCGTGTCGGGCGGCACGGACAACCACCTGATGCTGGTCGATTTGCGCCCCAAGAATGCCACCGGCAAGCGCGCCGAGGCAGCGCTCGGCCGCGCCAACATCACCTGCAACAAGAACGGCATCCCCTTCGACCCGGAAAAGCCCTTCGTCACCTCGGGCGTGCGGCTAGGCACGCCGGCCGGCACCACGCGCGGCTTTGGCCAGGCCGAGTTCCGCGAGATCGGCAAGCTGATCGCCGAGGTATTGGATGGGTTGAAGGTCGCCAATTCCGACGACGGCAATGCCGTGGTCGAAGCGGCCGTGAAGGCCAAGGTGGTGGCGCTCACGGATCGTTTCCCGCTCTATCCCTATCTCGGTTGACCCTGCGCGAAGCGTCGTCTCTTATCTGCCAGCGGCGCGCCGCCCCATGACCGGGCGGCGGGCCGAACCGGAGACCAGATGATGCACGAATTCCGCCTCGTTTCCCTTGGCTCCGCCACCTGGCTGGCAGCTTTGCTAGTCTTGGCCGGGGCAGCCTTCGCGCAGACCCAACCGTCTCCCGACGTACCCGCCACCGGCACCTTCGGCAGGTGGACCACCATTGTCGACATTCAGGACACCGGCCAGGACGCGCGCAAAACCTGCGCTGCTTCGACGGCCTTCGTCGATCCCGTCGGCAATCCGGGCACGTTGACGCTTGCGATCTCGAACGGCGACGCCTTGCCGCCGGACGCCTATCCGGCGGTGACGATCGCCGTCGCCAACAAGGATCTTCCGATGGGCAAGAAGATCACCGCGACGTTCGGCGACACCGGCGGCCAGGTGTCGGCGACGGTTTATTCCGACAACGCCGTCGCTGGCCGCCTCGGCTGGACGGTTGTCAATCAGGCCAAGACAAGCCTGGCTCTGCTGCGCGCCATGCGCCGCGCATCCGCGCTTGACGTGGTCTTCGGCAAGCAGCCGGTCGCCAGTATCTCGATGGACGGCTTCTCCAAGGCCTATCGCAATCTCGGTGCGTCCTGTGGTTTCGCCACAGCCGACGTCGCGCCCTGAAGCGGCGGTCCGGCAGATCGAGCGCGCCTCCTGGCTGTTCACCGACCGGGTCGATTATCGCCTGGCGGTCGGCGGCGGCATTGCCGCCTGGCCGGTTGCCGCGCTGGCAATCTTCCTCGCGCCTCGCTATCTCTGATGCGGCAGGCCGTCGCGGAGACGGAATTGCTTCAATCCCGACCGGAAAGGCACTAAGCCTTTCGCCTCGCCAGATTCGTGAACCCAAGGCTTTCCATGCGCTGTCCCTATTGCCAGTCCGAAGATACGCAGGTGAAGGATTCGCGCCCCGCCGAGGACGGCGCGGCAATCCGGCGCCGGCGTGTCTGCCCCGATTGCGGGGGCCGTTTCACCACATTCGAGCGCGTACAACTGCGCGACCTCGTCGTGGTCAAGAAGTCAGGTCGAAAAGTGCCTTTCGATCGCGACAAGCTGCTGCGCTCGGTTGAGATCGCGGTGCGCAAGCGCAATGTCGATCCCGAGCGCATCGACCGTGCGGTGACCGGCATAGTGCGCCAGCTCGAAAGCTCCGGCGAGACGGAAGTGGCCTCCGGCGAGGTAGGCCGGCTGGTCATGGACGCGCTGAAGTCGCTCGACGATGTCGCCTATGTGCGCTTCGCCTCGGTCTATCGCAATTTCCGCGAGGCCAAGGATTTCCATGAACTGCTGGGCGAACTGAAGGGCGAGGACGAAAAGAGCGAAGAGGACGCCGGCTGAGCATGGCAGCACCGCAACTGAGCGAGGCCGAACAAGCGGCCCTTGATCGCCGGTTCATGGCCGCGGCGCTGAGATTGTCGCGCAGGAACGCGGGCAGGACCTCGACCAACCCTTCCGTCGGCACGCTGATCGTGCGCGATGACGGCGCGGGGCCGATGATCGTCGGCACCGGCGTCACCGCCGTCGGCGGCCGGCCGCATGCCGAGACCGAGGCTCTGGCCGAGGCGGGCGCCCTGGCGCGTGGCTCCACCGCCTATGTCACGCTGGAGCCCTGCGCCCATCACGGCCGCACGCCGCCTTGCGCCAATGCCCTGGTCAATGCGGGTGTCGCGCGCGTCGTTGGCGCTGCCAGCGATCCAGATGCGCGTGTTTCCGGCAAGGGTTACGCCATCCTGCGCGCCGCTGGGGTTGAAGTGGTGGAGAGGGTGCTCGCGGCGGAGGCTGGCGAGCAGATGGCCGGTTATTTGATTCGATCCCTCAAAAAACGCCCGGAAGTGATTTTGAAACTTGCGCTTTCCAGTGACGGCAAGATCGGCAGGCAAGGCGCCGGCCAGGTCGCGATCACAGGAGATGTCGCGCGCCGCGAAGTTTACCTGATGCGGGCCGAGGCCGACGCCATTCTGGTCGGCATCGGCACCGCGCTTGAGGACGACCCGGCGCTGACGGTACGCTTGCCTGGACTGGAGAACCGCTCGCCGGCGCGCATCGTGCTCGACCGGCAGATCAGGCTGCCGGAGGCCTCGAAACTGGTTTCGGGCGTAGACCGGGTGCCGCTTTATGTCGCCGCGAGTCTGGAGGCCGATCCGCTGCGGCGCGCGGCACTCGATCGCGCCGGCGTGCGCTTCATCGGCACTGAAACGCATGAGGGCGGCGTGGCACTGCCGGAACTGCTCGAGGACCTGGCCGCACTTGGCATGGCAAGTGTGCTGGTCGAGGGCGGCGCCAGGGTAGCCAGCGCTTTCCTGGCCGATGGGCTCGTCGACCGCATCGTACTGTTCCAAGGGCCTGAGGCGATCGGCGATGACGGCATTGCGTCCCCCATCGACGCCGACCACATCCCGCCGGGCTTTCGCAAGCTGCGCGAGATGCACTTTGGCGAGGACAGCTACGGCGAATGGATAAGGGATATCTAGGCCAGGATCCCGAAAAGTGGGACCCGGTTTTCGGGCCAGATCGTGGGCAAACGGGAAGATAGAATCTGATGTTTACGGGAATTGTCAGCGATATCGGCACCGTCGCGGCCGTCAAGCCGCTGCGGGAAGGCGTGGGTTTGCGCATCGACACCGCCTATGACCCCGAGACCATCGCCATCGGCGCCTCGATCTCCTGCGGCGGCGTCTGCCTGACCGTCACCGCTCTGCCCGACAGCGGCTCGAATGCCCGCTGGTTCGAGGTCGAGGCCTGGGAAGAGGCACTTAGGCTGACGACGGCAATGGGCTGGAAATCCGGTACGCGCATCAATCTGGAGCGGGCATTGAAAATCGGCGACGAACTCGGCGGCCATATCGTGTCAGGCCATGTCGACGGCACCGCCGAGATCATCGAGCGCAAGGACGAGGGGGACGCGGTGCGCTTCACGCTGGAGGCGCCGCGCGACCTGGCGAAATTCATCGCGCCGAAAGGCTCCGTGGCGCTCGACGGCACTTCGCTCACCGTCAACAAGGTCGAGGGCACACGCTTCGACGTGCTGTTGATTCATCATTCGCTGACCGTCACCACCTGGGGCGAGCGCAAGGTCGGCGACCGCGTCAATCTCGAAATCGACACCATGGCCCGCTACGCGGCGCGGCTGGCTGAAGCGGCGGCCGAAGGGCTTTGAACCCGGTCAGGCGGGTCCAGCAAGGCGACCCGGATCGCTAAATGGCAGGTTGTGGGGAGGTCGCCGTCAGACCGGCTTCACTTCTTCTTGCACCTCTCGTAAGCTCCCACCTGGGCCGGAGGGAAAGCCATGATCAACCCGTCGCAACAAATCATGAGGCTGGGGCTCGGATTTGCCGTGTCACAGGCGCTGCGCGTCATTGTCGAACTCGGCATTCCCGATCTTCTGGCCGCCGGCGGACAGTCGGTCGAGGACTTGGCGACCGCCGCGAAGGCGGATGCGGAATCGCTCTATCGAGTCATGCGGCTTCTGGCGCCCGAGGGGGTGTTCACTGAAATTCGTCCTCGTTGTTTCGCCTTGACTGAAGTCGGGGCGGCGCTTCGGTCCGATCGACCCGGACCGCTTGACTTCATCCGGATGATCAACAGCGAGGCTTATCTTGCATTCGAGCAGCTTCTGCATTCCGTTCGCACAGGAAAGCCCGCTTTCGAAAAGGTGTTCGGAAGTTCGAGATTTGATTGGCTGTCGGCCCACCCGGAGCAGGCTGCCCTGTTCCAGCGAGCCATGGTCGCATTAGGCCAAGGTAGCAACGAGGCCGTCGCGGCGGCCTATGATTTCGGCCCATATACGCGGGTCGTCGACGTCGGGGGCGGACATGGACAGCTTCTTTCGGCCATCCTGGCCCGCAATCCCCATTTGAGCGGCGTTCTTGTGGATCTGGCCTCCGGTGTTGCGGCGGCGCGCCAGGGGGCCGGAGGCGACTTGCCGCGCACGGAGTTTGTCGCCGGAAATTTCTTCGACAGCGTCCCCGGTGGCGACGTCTATGTACTCAAGAAGGTGATCCACGATTGGGACGATGAACGCGCGGGGTTGATCCTGCGGCGTTGCCGCGAGGCCATGCCAAAGCATGGCAGGGTGCTCGTCGCCGAGACGCTCGTGCCTCCGGGCGACGAGCCGGCCCAGATCAAATCCATCGATGTGGTCATGCTCGCCATCACCGGCGGCCTGGAGCGGACTGAGGCGCAATTTGCCAGCTTGTTCGAAGGCGCAGGTCTGAAGCTTGAGCGGGTGATCGGCACCGGAGCACCGATCGCGATCATCGAGGCATCGCCTGCCTAGCCAAGGAACGTCCCGAAAGATCGCGCGGCGCGATTTCGCGCGGCGAGGATCGTCGGCGGATGAGGGGGCGATGTCGGTTCGGCAATCTTGTGCTTGCGATCAACCCGGCTTCGGCCTAAGTCACCGGCGACCCCGGAGACATTAATGGCTGGTACATCCCAACACGGCAAGGCGTTCATTCGTCCGAAGACCAAGGCGCACATTCTCATCGTCGAGGCGCGTTTTCACGACGACCTTGCCGACGCGCTGCTCGAAGGCGCGACAAGCGCCCTGGACGAGGCCGGCGCAAGCTACGACGTCGTCACCGTTCCCGGCTCCCTGGAGATTCCGGCGGTGATCTCCTTCGCGCTGGACGGCGCCGTCGAGGGCGGGACCAGCTATGACGGCTTCGTCGCGCTCGGTACGGTCGTGCGCGGCGACACCTATCATTTCGACATCGTCGCCAATGAATCGAGCCGCGCGTTGATGGACCTGTCGGTGCAGGAAGCGGTCTGCATCGGCAACGGCATCCTTACCACCGAGAACGACGCTCAGGCCTGGACGCGGGCCAAGCGTTCGGAGGGCGACAAGGGCGGCTTCGCGGCGCGCGCGGCGCTGACCATGATCGCGCTGAAACAACAACTCGGAGCGCAATCGTGACCGAGCCCGCCTCGACCGGACAGCCAACGGTGCGCCACGCCAACAAACGCGGCGCCGCCCGCCTCGCAGCAGTCCAGGCGCTCTATCAGATGGATGTCGCCGGCAGCGGTGTCTTCGAGATCACCGCCGAATACGAGGCGTTCCGCCTTGGCAAGGAAGTCGATGGCGCGCTGTATCGCGAGGCGGACGCGCAATGGTTCCGCGCCATTCTCACCGGTGTGGTCGAGAACCAGAAGACCATCGATCCAATTATCCGGCAGGCGCTGACGGAGGACTGGCCGCTGTCGAGGCTCGATTCGACGCTGCGCGCCATCATGCGGGCCGGCGTCTATGAATTGATGAAGCGAGAGGATGTGCCGGTCGCCGTCATCGTTTCCGAATATGTCGATATCGCCAAGGCTTTCTACGAGGAAGACGAGCCGAAGCTGGTCAATGCCGTGCTCGACCGCGTGTCACGCCGGGTGCGCGGCGAGGGGCGCGGCAAGGACGCATCGTGACGGCAATCGCCATCGAGGCTGGCAGGGAGGCGCGGCGCACCGCCCTGATCCTCGCCGCTTCGCAGGCGATCATCGGCTCGGCGGCGCCAATCGCCATCTCGATGGGTGCGCTGGCCGGGCAATATCTGCTTGGTGCCGACAAATCCCTGGCGACGGCGCCGATCACCGGCTTCAATCTCGGCGTCGCACTCGGCGCGCTGCCTGCGGCGGCCATCATTCGCCGGATAGGGCAGCGCGGCGGCTTCATGACCGGAACCGTGGTCACCGCAATTGGCGGTCTGGTCGCAACCTTGGCGCTTTTCCACGGCAGTTTTTGGCTGTTCGCCTTCGGCCTGCTGACCATCGGCGTCGGCGGCGCCTTCGTCCAGCAGTTCCGGTTTGCCGCCGCCGACAATGCGCCGCCGGGGTTCAAGGCGCGCGCCATCTCCTTCGTGCTGGCCGGCGGCATCGTCACCGCTGTCCTCGGACCACAGATCGTCATCTTCACCCGCGAATTGTTCGCGCCGGTGATGTTTGCCGGTTCGTTCGCTTCCATCCTGCCGCTGGCCGCGGTCGGCGCCATCATCCTGTCGTTCCTGCGCCTGCCGGTGAAGGCCACTGGCAAGGCGGACATTGCCGACGGCGACGCCAGGCCCCTGGTGGAAATCGTCACGAAGCCGCGCTTCGTCGCCGCGCTGTTTTGCGCCGTCGGCAGCTATGCACTGATGAGCTTCGTCATGACCGGCGCGCCGCTCGCCATGGTTGGCTGCGGCCTGTCCGAGAACGACGCGACGCTCGGTATCTCCTGGCACGTCATGGCGATGTTCGCGCCAAGCTTCTTCACCGGTTCGCTGATCCACCGCTTCGGCGCCGAGCGGATCGTGGCCACCGGGCTGGTCCTGCTCAGCGGCTGTGCCATCGTCGCCCTGTCGGGTCTGGCATTGTGGCAGTTCTGGACGTCGCTGATCCTGCTTGGCCTTGGCTGGAACTTCGGCTTCATCGGCGCCACGGCGATCGTGGCGGCCAGTTACCGGCCGTCGGAAAAGGGCAAGGTTCAGGGTTTTCACGACTTCGTCCTGTTCGGCTCCGTCGCTTGCGCATCGCTGATGTCGGGCATGGTCTACAATGCCTGGGGCTGGGAGATGCTGAACTGGATGATCTTTCCGGTCGTCATCCTGTGCTTCGCCGCGCTCGGCGCCCTCAAGGTGACCGGCTTGCGCAAGGCCAGCGCCTGATCCGGATCGCTGCAAGGTTGACATGGTGCTGTCAGGATTGGTTCGTCGGAATCCGCCCAACCGAAACAAAATTATTGCGTCCGTGCCCCTTGTTATGAAACCGTGTGCCCCGACTGGCCGCTGAAGCCATGCTCATATGCGGCCACCGCATTCCGGTCCAAGCAAGGGGTTTTCACGATGTTTTCAGTCAAGGTTCTGGCCAGCGCGATTTTGGCGCTCGGCATCACCATGGGCTTCGCCAGCGCCCAGGTGGTTGTCTCGTCCAAGATCGACACCGAGGGCGGCGTGCTCGGCAATATCATCCAACTCGTTCTCAACGCCAACAACATCAAGACGTCAGACCGCATCCAGCTCGGCGGCACGCCTGTCGTTCGCAAAGCGATCACCGCCGGCGAGATCGACATCTATCCCGAATACACCGGCAATGCCGCTTTCTTCTTCGAGAAGGCCGACGATCCGGTGTGGAAGGACGCCGCCAAGGCCTACGAGACGGCCAAGAAGCTCGACTACGACGCCAACAAGATCGTCTGGTTGTCGCCGTCGCCGGCCAACAACACCTGGGCGATCGCGCTGCGCAAGGAGGTGGCCGAGACCAACAAGCTCGCCACCCTTTCCGATTTCGGCAAATATGTCGCTGGCGGCGGCCAGGTGGTGCTGGCGGCCTCGGCCGAGTTCGTCAATTCGGCGGCCGCGCTGCCGGCCTTCCAGACGACGTACGGCTTCACGCTGAAGCCGGACTAACTGATCACGCTCTCCGGCGGCGACACGGCGGCGACCATCGCGGCGGCTGCCAATCAGACCAGCGGCGCCAACGCCGCCATGGTCTATGGCACCGATGGCGGCATCGCGCCATCCGGCCTGGTCGTGCTGGAAGACGACAAGGGCGTGCAGCCGGTCTACCAGCCGGCGCCGATCATCCGCGAAGCGGTGCTCAAGCAGCATCCCGAGATCGAGACGCTGCTGAAGCCGGTCTCCGCCAAGCTCGACCTCGTCACATTGCAGGAACTGAACGGCCGCGTGCAGGTCGGCGGCGAGCCGGTCAAGGGCGTCGCCGAGGACTTTTTGAAGAAGAACGGCTTCTTGAAGTAATCAGCGCACCGAAAGGTGAGGCTGGTGCGAAGCACCCCCCTCTGTCCTGCTGGACATCTCCCCCTCAAGGGGGGAGATTGGCAGCTTCTGCGCTCCGCTTCATTCTACGGCGTTGAGAATTGGCGAAAGCCATCACGATATCCGATCTCCCCCCTTGAGGGGGAGATGGCCGGCAGGCCAGAGGGGGGCGCCTCGCGCAAAACTAGCAATCCAGCGACGGCATCCCGCTCGCATCGCGCCGCTCTGCATCGGTGCGCCCTATGACCGTCCGCTTCGACAAGCTCGGCGTGGTCATCGCAGCCATCGCGACTTACGCGGCGTTCGCCGCTCCCTTTGCCACCTTCCGGGCCAATCGTATCGTTCCCGGCCAGCCGCGCTCGATTCTCGAGGCATTGCCGGCAACGACCGGGCCGTTGCTGCTCGCCATCGTAGTCGCGGCCTTGCTTGTCGCGCTGTTCAGGACGCCGCTTGTGCTTCGCTTCGCCGCCAGCGTGGTGGCGCTTGCCGCGCTCGCTCTGCTGATCGGTGTCGCCGGCAGTTTCCTCACACCGGCGGGCAACACCTTTGCCAGAGTCTCGCCTGCCTCCGGTTTCTGGATGCTCATCTTTGCCTTCACACTGCTGCTGGCCGACGTGCTGACACGGCTCAACCTGTCGCCATGGGCGCGCGTCGGCATACTTGTCGCCGCCGCGCTTGCCATCGGACTGCTGCTGATGTCGGGAAGCTGGAACGACCTATCCATCCTCAAGGAATACGCCAACCGTGCCGACAGTTTCTGGGCCGAAGGGTCCAAGCATGTAACGCTGGCGCTCGGCTCGCTTCTTGCCGCGGTGATTGTCGGCCTTCCGCTCGGCATCCTGTGCCACCGGGTCGAAAGGCTGCGAGCCGGCGTGCTCAACGTGCTCAACATCATCCAGACCATTCCCTCGATCGCGCTGTTCGGCCTGCTGATCGCACCGCTCGGCTGGGTTGCCGCGCATATACCTGGGGCGGCGGCGATCGGCATTCGCGGTATCGGCACCGCGCCGGCTTTCGTCGCGCTGTTCCTCTATTCGCTGTTGCCGGTGGTGGCCAACACCGTGGTCGGTCTCGCCGGTGTGCCGCGCGCCGCCAATGACGCGGCACGCGGCATGGGGATGACCGACAGGCAGCGCCTATTCGACGTCGAATTTCCCCTGGCATTTCCCGTCATCCTCACCGGCATCCGCATCGTTCTGGTGCAGAATATAGGCCTTGCCACCATTGCGGCCCTTGTCGGCGGCGGCGGCTTTGGCGTGTTCGTCTTCCAGGGCGTCGGCCAGACGGCGATGGATCTGGTGCTGCTCGGCGCGGTACCGACGGTGGCGCTCGCTTTTTGCGCCGCCATTATCCTCGATGCGGTGATCGAGATGACCGCCACCAAGCGCAGGGTTGAAACGGCATGATCGAGATCGAAGGCATCACCAAGTGCTATGATACGACGACGGTGGTCGATGATGTCTCGATGGTTATCGAGCCGCGCACCATCGCAGTCATCGTCGGCACCTCCGGATCCGGCAAGACGACGCTGCTTCGGATGATCAACCGGCTGGTCGAGCCGACCGCCGGTGTCATCAAGCTCGACGGTGCCGACAACCGCTCGTTGCCCGGTTACGAACTGCGCCGCAGCATCGGCTATGCGATCCAGGGCCACGGCCTGTTCCCTCATCGCACCGTAGCACAGAACATCGCCACCGTGCCGGTGCTGCTCGGCTGGGACAAGGCCCGCATCAAGGCCCGCGTCGACGAATTGATGACGCTTTACCAGCTCGATCCCGAAGCGTTCGGGCCGCGCTATCCGCACGAACTCTCCGGCGGCCAGCAGCAGCGCGTCGGCGTTGCGCGCGCGCTTGCCGCCGAGCCCAACGTGCTGCTGATGGACGAGCCGTTCGGCGCGCTCGATCCGATCATCCGCACCAAGGCGCAGGAAGATCTGCTGGCGATCCAGAAGCGTTTTGGCACCACCATCATCCTTGTCACCCACGACATGGAAGAGGCCGTGCATATGGGCGACAAGATCGCGGTGATGGATGCCGGCAAGCTCGTGCAATATGCCAAGCCGGCCGAGATCCTGGCAAAGCCTGCCAGCGCCTTTGTCGAAACGCTGGTCGGCGCCAGCGAAAGGCCGTTCCGGCTGCTGTCGCTTGGAAGGGTGCGCGATGCGGTCGAGAAGGGTTCCGCCGAAGGCGACGCAATCCCCGGCGATGCCAGCCAGCGCGACGCGCTGGCCGAGCTGTTGTGGTCGGGCCGGCCGGCGCTGGCGGTGAAAGGCACTGACGGCAAGCCGATCGGCCGCGTCACCGTCGACGGGCTGATCAAGCGCGCGGCGAGACCGGCATGAAGGCCTGGCTGCCTTCGCTGCTCAGGCTTGTCCTGGTGATGCTGCTCGTTGCCTTCGTCACCAGTCCCGGCTGGTTCGAACCGCTGCTGAAGCCGCTGACCGAGAACAATGCGCCGGCGATCTACAATCAGGGCAGTCTGCTGACGCTGACATTGCTGCATCTCAGAACCGTTCTGGTCGCCACGATCGCGGCCACCATCGTCGCGGTGGCCCTGGCGATCCTGGTGACCAGGCCAGCCGGCGCCGAATTCCTGCCGCTGTCGCGCAGCCTGGTCAATATCGGCCAGACCTTTCCGCCGGTGGCGGTGCTGGCGCTCGCCGTGCCGGCCGTCGGCTTCGGCGAGAAGCCGACGCTGATCGCGCTGTTTCTCTATGGTCTGCTGCCGATTTTCGAGAACGCGCTGACCGGGCTGACGACGCTGCCCGCCAACGTGGTCGAGGCGGCGCGCGGGGCCGGCATGACAGGCTGGCAAAGGCTCACCAAGGTCGAACTGCCGCTCAGCGCGCCGATCATCCTCGGCGGTATCCGGCTCTCGGTGGTGATCAGCCTGGCCACCGCCACTATCGGCTCGACCGTGGCCGCCAGGACGCTGGGCGAGGTGATCATCGCCGGCCTGCTGTCCAACAACCTCGCCTTCATCCTGCAGGGCGGGCTGATCGTGGCAGCCCTTGCCGTGCTGATCTATGACGGCCTGTCGGCGGTCGAACGCTATGCGGCGCGACGCATGGGCAGGGAGGCGGAGTAGCCTTCAACCCGGGATATCCCAGGGCGCATTTAGCGCCGATGTCCGAAAGCCCGGCGTGAAGCCCGTTATGGTGCTTAGGTTCGCAAAGGGTTATTCCATGACCTGAGTACAAGTAGGTCTATTGGGGAGCATTGGGATATGGGCTGGCTATCACGCCTTGGCTTCGGGCGCTCTGGCCAGGCAGGGTCGGCGCGTCCAGCCGGCTTTCCCATCGCCATACTGTCGTTCAACAGGCCCGACTATCTGCGCCAGGTGCTCGCCAGCCTTCGTCCGCAGGTCAACGAGCAGGATCGGATATTGCTGTTTCAGGACGGCGGCTGGAATCGGTGGAGCGGCCGCCAGAAAGGCAGTCCCGAGCTGATAGCACGATGCGTTTCGATCTTTCGGGGCATGATCCCTTGGGGAGATGTGGTCGAGGCACCGGAAAACCTCGGCATAGCGCTGAATTACGAACGCGCCGAGCGTCATCTGTTCGAGGATGTCCAGGCGGAAAAGGCACTGTTTCTTGAGGACGACCTGGTCCTTTCTGGCAACTACCTTGGCGTCATCGGCCAACTCCTCGATATCGCCGAGTGCGACCAGCGCATCGCCTATGTCTCTGCCTATGGTGACTTCTGGGCCAGCCGGCGGGATCAGCGACACCGGGCAGGCGATCTCATCCCAATGCACGAGAACTGGGGCGCCGCGCTCACCCGCCGCGCATGGCGGGCCGAGCGGCCGTTCCGCAAGCAATATCTCGAACTCCTAGGCGACTGCGACTACTCCCGACGGAACCACAAGGCGATAGATGCCTTCTACGCCGCACGCGGCTGGCACAAAGTAGTCAGCAGCCAGGACGCAGCGCGCTGGATAGGTTGCCTTGAACGCGGCGAAGTACGCGTCACGACATTCGCCTGCCATGCCCGCTACATCGGTAAATGTGGCGAGCACTCCACGCCCAAGCTCTTCAAAGCATCGAGATTCAGCAAGACAGCGATGTTCACAGGCATTCCATGTGATCTGACTAGGCCGACTGATGAGCAGGTCGCACGGTGGTTGACCGCAGAGCGTCTGCGCTTTCGGGGCGGAGACAAGCCCTTCAACGACGGCGCACGTTCGGCTCAAGTCTAATTCAATCGGTTTGCACGAAAGCAATGCGGCGAAAGCCGGGCAAAAACCGAACAATATCTTGACGTTCGCAGCCCTGTTTCGCATACACCGCTACGAAGAGGTGGATTCCGCGCGCGGATCCGGTCTTTGTCTCAACGGCCCAGGGAGGGGTTCTTTTGGGCCATCAATCGAGGAAAATCCGGCAATGACAATTATTTCCGCCGTCATCGCCTGCGGCCTGCTTTCTGTCCTTTACGCCATCTGGGCGACACGTTCGGTCCTCGCGGCCGATCAGGGCAATGCACGCATGCAGGAAATCTCCGCCGCCATCCGGGAAGGGGCGCAAGCCTATCTGGCGCGCCAGTACACCACCATCGCCATCGTCGGCGTGGTTGTGCTCGTGCTCGCCTGGTGGCTGCTTTCGATCACCGCCGCGGTCGGCTTCCTGATCGGCGCCGTGCTGTCGGGCGCCGCCGGCTTCATCGGCATGCATGTTTCGGTGCGAGCCAATGTGCGCACCGCGCAGGCTGCTTCCAACAGCCTCGCCGCCGGCCTCGACATCGCCTTCAAGTCGGGCGCCATCACCGGCATGCTGGTGGCGGGCCTGGCTCTGCTTGGCGTCTCGATCTACTACCTCATCCTGACCCACTTCCTGGGCCTTCAGCCCGATGACCGCATCGTCATCGATTCGCTCGTCGCGCTTGGCTTCGGCGCCTCGCTGATCTCGATCTTCGCCCGTCTGGGCGGCGGCATCTTCACCAAGGGTGCCGATGTCGGCGGCGACCTGGTCGGCAAGGTCGAGGCCGGTATTCCCGAGGATGATCCGCGCAACCCGGCCACCATCGCCGACAATGTCGGCGATAATGTCGGCGACTGCGCCGGTATGGCCGCCGACCTGTTCGAGACCTATGCGGTCACCGTCGTCGCTACCATGGTGCTGGGCGCCATCTTCTTCGGCGGCACCGCCGTCCTCGGTGCGGCGATGCTCTATCCGCTCGCCATCTGCGGCGCCTGTATCCTGACCTCGATCGTCGGCACCTTCTTCGTCAAGCTCGGTTCCAACGGCTCGATCATGGGCGCTCTCTACAAAGGCCTGATCGTCACCGGCCTGTTGTCGATCGTCGGCCTCGGCGTGGCCACCTCGGCGACGCTCGGCTGGGGCGAGGTCGGCACCGTCGCTGGCATGATCATCACCGGCAAGAACCTGTTCATCTGCGGCCTGATCGGCCTCGTGGTGACCGGTCTCATCGTCGTGATCACCGAGTACTACACCGGCACCAACAAGCGCCCGGTCAACTCGATCGCCCAGGCGTCAGTGACCGGTCACGGCACCAACGTCATCCAGGGCCTCGCGGTCTCGCTGGAATCGACGGCGCTGCCGGCCATCGTCATCGTCGGCGGCATCATTTCGACCTATCAGCTCGCCGGCCTTTACGGCACGGCGATCGCCGTCACCACCATGCTCGGCCTTGCCGGCATGATCGTCGCGCTCGACGCCTTCGGTCCGGTCACCGACAATGCCGGCGGCATCGCCGAAATGGCCGGCCTGCCCAAGGAAGTGCGTCATTCCACCGACGCGCTCGACGCGGTCGGCAACACCACCAAGGCGGTAACCAAGGGCTATGCCATCGGCTCGGCCGGGCTCGGCGCGCTGGTGCTGTTTGCGGCATACTCGAACGACCTGAAGTTCTTTGCCGCCAATGGCGACAAATATCCCTACTTCCAGGGCATGGGCGAGGTCTCCTTCGACCTCTCCAATCCTTACGTCGTCGCCGGCCTGATCTTCGGCGGCCTCATCCCTTACCTGTTCGGCGGCATCGCCATGACGGCCGTCGGCCGCGCCGCTGGCGCCATCGTCGAGGAGGTGCGCAAGCAGTTCCGCGACGATCCCGGCATCATGGCCGGCACCTCCAAGCCGAACTATGCCCGCGCGGTCGACCTGCTGACCAAGGCGGCGATCCGGGAAATGATCATCCCGTCGCTGCTGCCGGTGCTGGCGCCGCTCGTCGTCTATTTCGGCGTGCTGTTGATCTCGGGCTCGAAGGCATCCGCCTTTGCGGCTCTCGGTGCTTCCCTGCTCGGCGTCATCGTCAACGGCCTGTTCGTCGCCATCTCGATGACCTCGGGCGGCGGCGCCTGGGACAATGCAAAAAAATCGTTCGAGGACGGTTTCGTCGACAAGGACGGGGTCAAGCACATGAAGGGCTCCGAGGCGCACAAGGCCTCGGTGACCGGCGACACGGTCGGCGATCCCTACAAGGACACGGCCGGCCCGGCCGTCAATCCGGCGATCAAGATCACCAACATCGTGGCCTTGCTGCTGCTGGCCGTGCTCGCGCACGGCTGATCATGTCCGGCACTTGAATGATAAAACCCGTCGGAGCGATCCGGCGGGTTTTTTTTGTTACAGAAGATTTGATCCGATAGCGGCCTTCTTTGCCGGTCTAATGGAACCAGTCCACGCAGTTGCCACCTGCAAGCAACGGCGGCAGCTTCCGGACGGCTTCTAACCGTGAGCGAAGGGCCGGAAAACAAAAACCCGCGAGATCGCTCCCGCGGGTTTTTGGTCGCCTGAGATGGTGCTGCTTCCCGCAAGGGAAGCAAGGTCTGATGATCAGGGAGTGCCGCCGCCGGGGATGCCGGGCGCCAGCTTGCTAGCGCCGTTGATGATCTGGCTGAGGAAGTTCTGGTCCTTGCCGCCGGTCGGCGTGGTGCGCGAGATGAAATCGAACATCTTGCCGTCCTTCAGGCCATATTTGGCGATCTGGGTGACGCGACTGTCGGGTCCGAAATAGACAGCCAGCACCTTCTGGTCGATGAGCCTCGGCTTGTCGAAGGCGACATAGCGCTTGCGCGTCTGCGAGATGTAATAAAACGCCTCATTGTCGAACGTGGCCGTGGTCGAGGGAGTGCCCAGAGCCAGAAGCACCTGCTCGCGGCTCGAACCGACGGGCACCGAATCAACAGCCTGCTGGTCGATGACATACCCTTGCGTCAGCGTCTCGCTCGGACTGAGATCGCCGATCATCTTGTTGGTATGGCAGGCCGAGAGCGCCGAAACGACGAGCAGCAGCGAAATCGCGCCGACGGGCCTGGAAGCGAAGGTCGACTTGAAATTCAGCGCGCGCAACAACAATTCTCCATTATTCGCCGCAACTTGCGCTGGGCCGCAAAACCGGTAAACCAGCTTGCTTGCCGATGCAACAAGGCCAATTCAACAAAAGGTCCCCGGAGACCATCCCCATGTTTCAGCGCCTTTTTGGTCGCGAACGCCACGCCAACCGCGCCATCACCGACGCGCTTTACGCACAAATCGTGGCGGCGGCGCGGCAGACTGTTTTTTATTCCCATTGGAATGTGCCGGACACGCCGCTCGGCCGTTTCGAGATGCTCTCGTTGCATATGTTCTTGTTCCAGCATCGCTTGCGCCGTGAGAGCGGCGTGGCGCAGGAGGTTGCGCAGGTGCTGATCGACGAGTTCTTCCTCGACGTCGATCATTCGCTGCGTGAGTTGGGCATCGGCGACGTCGGCGTGCCCAAACGCATGAAAAAACTGGCGAAGATGTTTTACGGCCGGACCGCCGCCTATGACGATGCGCTGGAAAGAAACGACGTTGACGGGCTCACCGCCGCGCTCGCCCGCAATGTCCGGCCCGATGCCGGCACCTGGCCGGAAGCATCGCAACTCGCCGACTATGTCGTCGATGTCCGCCGCCAACTGGCCGCGCAGCCGACCGAATCGATCGCGTCCGGAACCGCGGCATTTCCAATTCCCAGGGAGGCCGACCGATGAAACATGCCGATCCGCAAAGTCCGGTATCCTTTTTGGCGAATGTCGCCCGCCTGCCGCAGAAAGGGCTGTCGGTGACGATCGAGGCCGACGCCGCGCAGCGCACCGCGCTCGCCGGCGAGCACGGGCTGCTCTCGGTCGAAGCCTATCGCGCCGACCTGCTGGTGGTGCCCTGGAAGCGCAACGGCGTGAAGATCAGCGGCCGTGTCGAGGCCGACATCACCCAGGCCTGCATCGTTACGCTCGATCCGGTCGAGGCGCATATCGACGAGCCGGTCGAGGCGCTGTTGCTGCCCGAGGACTCCAAGCTTGGACGACAGGGATTCGAAGGCGGCGGCGAGATCCTGCTCGACGCGGACGGACCGGACAGTCCCGAGACATTTTCCAGCGACACCATCGATGTCGGGGCGCTCGCCGAACAGTTTTTCGGACTGGCGATCGATCCCTATCCGCGCAAATCGGGCGCGTCGCTGGATGCCGGCGGCGAGACCGAACCGGCGGAGAATGAATTTCAGCAAAAACTGCGATCCTTGCTGGGAAAATCCTGAAAACCTCGGCCGCGACGGAAAAGTCGGTTGTGCGACAGCCCAAAACCGCTATTTTCGCCGAACCTTTGCGATCGCTAAAGCGACCTGCCGCCTAACCATGAGATGAATACCGCGTGATCAGGATTTCCATCGATGCCATGGGCGGCGATCACGGACCAGCCGTGGTCATTCCGGCTCTCGTGACAGTCGCGACTCGCCGGCCCGACATCCGCTTCGTCATCTATGGGCGTGAAGAACTGGTGCGTCCTGAACTGGCCAAGTTTCCCAAGCTGGCCGAAGTCAGCGACTTCTTTCACTGTGAGGTGGCGGTCCGGATGGACGACAAGCCGAGCCAGGCGCTGCGCCATGGCCGCTGGAAGTCGTCGATGTGGAAGGCGGTCGAAGCGGTCAAGTCGGGCGCGGCGGACGCCTGCATCTCCGCCGGCAACACCGGCGCCTTGATGGCGATGTCGAAATTCTGCCTGCGCACCATGGCGACCATAGATCGTCCGGCGATCGCGGCACTGTGGCCGACACTGCGCGGCGAAACCGTGGTGCTGGACGTTGGCGCCACCATTGGCGCCGATGCCCACCAGCTTATCGATTTTGCCATTCTCGGCACGGGCATGGCGCGCTCGGTCTTCGGCGTCGCGCGGCCCAGTGTCGGCCTGCTCAATGTCGGCGTCGAGGAGATCAAGGGTCAGGAAGAGGTCAAGGAGGCCGGGCGCATGTTGCGCGAGGCCAACATGGCCTCGATGAACTATCACGGCTTCGTCGAGGGCGACGACATCGGCAAGGGCGTCGTCGACGTTGTCGTGACCGAGGGTTTTGCCGGCAACATCGCGCTGAAGACGGCGGAAGGCACGGTTCGCCAGATCGGCGGCTACCTGCGCGCGGCGATGAGCCGGACATTGATGGCCAGGATCGGCTATATCTTTGCCAAGGGCGCCTTCGATCGCCTGCGCGAAAAGATGGATGTCGGCCGCTCCAACGGCGGCGTTTTCCTGGGGCTGAACGGCATTGTGGTGAAGAGCCATGGCGGCGCTGATTCGGACGGGTTCGCCGCCGCTATCGAACTCGGCTACGATATGGTGCGCAACAATCTGCTCGACCGCATCGAGGCCGACCTGGACCTGTTTCATGCGCGCAATCCGCACGCCCTGACATCTAGGAAATCCGACGTCGTCAGCGACGCAAAGGAATAGGAAAGAACTTTGATCAGATCAGTCGTGCGCGGCACGGGCGCCGCGCTGCCCCGCCGCATCATGAAGAATGCCGATTTCGAAGGCATGGTCGAAACCTCGGACGAGTGGATCGCCCAGCGCACCGGCATCCGCCAGCGCCATATTGCCGGCGACGACGAGACGACGGCTTCCCTGGGTGAGGCCGCGGCCCGGGCCGCCCTTGCCAATGCGGGACTGACGCCGGACGATATCGATCTGATCGTGCTGGCGACGTCGACACCCAACAACACTTTTCCGGCTACCGCTGTCGAAATCCAGAACCGGCTTGGCATGCATCACGGCTTCGCCTTCGACATGCAGGCTGTGTGCTCGGGCTTCGTCTATGCCGTGACGACAGCCGATCTCTATATCCGCGGCGGCCTGGCCAAACGCGTGCTGGTGATCGGTTCGGAAACATTCTCGCGCATTCTCGACTGGAGCGACCGCTCGACCTGCGTGCTGTTCGGCGACGGCGCCGGCGCCCTGATACTGGAAGCAGGCGAGGGGATCGGCGGGATTGCCGACCGGGGCGTTCTGGCGGCCAGCCTGCGCTCCGACGGCGCGCACAAGGACAAGCTTTTCGTCGATGGGGGGCCATCGACGACGGGAACGGTCGGCCAACTCCGGATGGAGGGCCGCGAAGTGTTCAAGCATGCGGTGGGAATGATCACCGACGTGATCGAGGCGACGTTCTCAACCGCCGGCATCACCGCCGAGGATCTTGACTGGTTCGTGCCGCATCAGGCCAATAAACGGATTATTGACGCTTCCGCCAAGAAGCTCGGGATAGCAGAGCAGAAAGTGGTGGTTACGGTCGATTTGCACGGTAACACCTCGGCTGCTTCCGTGCCGCTGGCGCTTTCGGTAGCCGTCGACGACGGCCGCATCAAGAAAGGCGATCTCGTGCTGCTGGAAGCGATGGGCGGCGGCTTCACCTGGGGCGCGGTTCTGGTTCGCTGGTAAGTGCCGAACTGTCCGGTTCGGTCCTTGACCTTGCCGGATCAATTACTTAGGCTCTACCGTTGTTGTGTAGATTTTATGTTTGAGCTGATGGGACGGTCGCATGGGGGGAAAGACACTTACGCGCGCCGACCTTGCCGAGGCCGTTTACCGAAAGGTCGGTCTGTCACGCACTGAATCCGCCGAACTGGTCGAAGCGGTGCTGGACGAAATCTGCGAGGCGATCGTTCGCGGCGAGACGGTGAAACTGTCGTCTTTCGCGACATTCCACGTGCGCTCCAAGAATGAGCGCATCGGACGCAATCCCAAGACCGGTGAAGAAGTGCCGATCCTGCCGCGCCGGGTGATGACCTTCAAGTCGTCGAACGTGCTGAAGAACCGCATTTTGCGGTCTCACCAGAACAACAAGGCCAAGGGCAGCAAGTAGCCGCGCTCACTGTGCGGTTGAAAACCGTGCTTGTCATGACGCGGGGCTTGAATATTGCTTCACAAACCGCTGAAATAAGACGCGATTCGGCGGGGTAAGCCGGATCATCGTCCAGCGTGAGGATTTCGCCCATGGACAAGAGCCCTGACGCCTTCCGCACCATCAGCGAGGTCGCCGAAGACCTCGACCTGCCGCAGCATGTGCTGCGTTTCTGGGAAACGCGCTTCAACCAGATCAAGCCGATGAAGCGCGGCGGCGGCCGCCGTTATTACCGGCCGCAGGACGTCGAACTGATCAAGGGCATTCGCCACATGCTCTACGATCAGGGCTACACCATCAAGGGCGTGCAGAAACTGCTGCGCGAAAACGGCAATCATTTCCTGGTCGCCATCGGCAATGGTGACATGGCCGCCGTCGAGGCGATTTCACAGCGAAAGCAGGCCGATCAAGTGCCGCTCACGCCGGCGGCGCAGCCGCGCGGCATGGATGACGAGCTGGTCGGTCAGCCGCGGGTCAAGCCCAGCCGCCGCTTTTTCGGCCTGGGCAAGAGCGACGAGGAAGGTCCGGTTCCGCCGGACGCATCGAAACTCTCGCGCGACAATCGCGCGTTGCTGCAGGAGGCGCTGTTCGATCTCCTGGAATGCAAGCGCCTGCTCGATCAGGTGCGCTGACCGCAGCATATTGACGTCTCCAGAACCGGAACCCGCCTTCGGGTGAGGCGTTAGGTTTCCTTCTGTATGGAGGAAACGCACTATGGCGTCGTATTCTACTCTCCCGGAAATTGATCTGGAAAAGCAGGTCGCGACCCTCTCCAGGGACTTGGCGGCCCTGAAGAAGGCTATGTCGAGACGCGGCGGTGCCTACTATGAGGACGGTCGCGATGCCGCGTTCGATGCATATTCCGATCTTGCGGGGCGCCTGCGGGATGCCATGCCGGTGATCCGCAAAAAAGGAAGGGTGATCGAGAAATCGGCACGGGATCATCCGGCGGTGGCTGCCGCGGTCGGCCTTGTGGTGGTTGGTCTGGTCGCCAGTCTGCTGTTCAGCCGGCGCTGAGGGACAACGTTTTAAAGCGCGTCACATCCACGCGCACCGCGTTCGCCGCCTGCGCGCTGACCAAACCGCCAGCGGCAAGGCTGGAAATCTCTTGAAGCTCATTGCATGAATCCTTTCGGAAGAGTTGGCTCGAACCGGATGGTTCTCACGCCAGCGACGTCGGGATAACGAACGGCAGGGCCGAAACTGCCAGGCAAAGCGTGTCCGGTCGTTCAAGACAACTTGATCGGGACGATGTGCCCGAGACAGCCGCGCAGGACGTCTGGTTCACGATAGCGTGACGCCCCGTTTGGTGCTTGGCAAATCGCCGGCGAGCAGGCATCTTCCCGATCGTCTCAGGCAACACCTCATTTGATCAAACTCTTTTAGCCCACGGAGTTGCCAATGCCCCACAACGCAAAAAACGACGCCCTCTCCGAATCATTAGCCAGTGAGCTCGGGCCAGATTACAGCTCCCTCAGAGCGATGCGGGAAACCCGCGGCTACAGTATGGAAGAGCTTTCGCTGACGTGCGGCCTTGCGGTCGACGAGATTGAGGACATCGAGAACGGCAGGGCCGCCGATCCGTCGAAGCTGCGTCGTATCGCGTCCGCGCTTCGGCTTCCCCAGGAGGCGCTCGTTGTTTCGCCGGTGCGTACACCCGCCGGCCAAGGTCGATCCCTGGCATAGATTAGCACCAAGCATGCCCGAAAACCCGCCAAGCCACGCTTGGCGGGTTTCTTGTTGATGTCGCGGCGATCTGCCGCCGGCCGGGCTTGCCGATTCGTGAACGGGACGTGTTTATAGGCGCGGGCGCCTGCCATCATGTCTGGTCGCGTTTGTACCGGAGATTTCGATATGAGCCTGGGATCCGTTCGCGCCTTCTTCGCCGTCCACGCGCCCGATATCGAGGTCATCGTCACGGAAGCGAGTTCGGCGACAGTGGCGCTGGCGGCCGAGGCGCATGGCGTGCTCCCGGCGCAGATCGCCAAGACGATCTGCCTTCGCATCGGCGACCGTGCCATGCTGGTCGTGACCAGCGGCATCGCCAGGCTGGACAACCGCAAGTTCAAGGACCAGTTCGGCGGCAAGCCGCGCATGCTGGACGCCGCGGAAGTCGTCGAAGCAACGAGCCATCCGGTCGGCGGTGTCTGCCCATTCGGCCTGCCGGCGCCGCTGCCGGTCTACTGCGACATGACGCTGCGCGAATTCGATGAGGTGGTGCCCGCGGCAGGTGCCACCAACGCCGCCGTGCGGATCGCGCCGCAGCGCATTGTCGACCTTACCGGGGCTGAGTGGGTTGATGTGTGTCGGGGTTAAAACAGGACCCTGAACCAACGCTGCAATCTGAACTTTGGCTGATCTGGCCAAGGCGGACTTCGGGGGCAAGTCCTGCTTTGAAATGGTCGGAGTGGCCGGATTCGAACCGACGACCCCTTGACCCCCAGTCAAGTGCGCTACCGGGCTGCGCTACACTCCGGACCGCGGAAAGCCCTATATTCTCAAGGGTTCCGGCGCAAGGGGCCAATCGGACAAAATCCTCGAAATTGGAGCAAAGCGGATCCGGTGCGCCTTTGGTGACCAAAAGTCACACCGAAAATCACACCGGAGGTTCAGGCTGTGTTCGAAGCGCGGGGAGTGGACTTGTCAGCTGCCTTGACGTGCCTGAAAGCGCAAGCAATCAGGAATTCTGCCAGGGCGCCGATATTCACAAGCGGCGGCGTCTCCAAGCCCGCGGACGAACGCGAACGAGGTCGAACGTCTGCTTGCGTTCCCGGGCGAGGACAGAAGTACGGACCGAAGGCGCCCATGTTGACGATGGTCCCAGCCATTACCCCTGAGCGTCTGAAGATATGGTTGCATGAATTTCAAGGCGCCAGCGTGCTGGGCGTAGGAGGTGATCTCTGAGGAACGCGCCTGCCGGTGCGCAGTGCCTCGCAGGCAAAGAATCAAGCGTCCGCGCAGCTCAGAGCATGAGGCACCTCTTGCTTTTATAAAAAAATGGCCGCAAGGTATTTTTCATATCAGAAAGAAAACCGCCAGATTATTCTCTTTTGTGAAAGCCTCAACTTTTGCGGGAACACCTCGATCAGACCGACCGGCGACTGGTCAAATTGCTGTCGCAGGATGCGCAGCTTGGCGTCAATCGCCTTGCCGAGAAGATGGCGATCTCGGTGCCGACGGCGCGCATGCGGCTGCACAACCTGCTTGAGCGCAACCTGCTCAAGATCGTCGGGCTGCTGAACCTCACCGAGCGCCCTGAATTGATCTCGGCCATCGTCGGTATCAATGCGCAAGGGCGCGGTCGCGCCCGCGAACTTGCCCAGCGCATTTCCGAACTGCCGTTCGTCAACTCGGCCTCCGTCGTCACCGGGCGTTTCGACATCATCGTCGACGTGACGGTGGCTGGCGATGTCGCCGATCTCTACCGCATCACAAGCGAACTGATTCCTGGCGCGGGCATTCCAGGAGAAGTCGTGCGCAGCGAGACCTTCGTCGTCATGGCTTCCTGCAACAAATGGGTGAACCTGCCGGAAGGTTGCTGGTCGGAAGACATCGCGCGCAAGGAGCCGGCATGAAGATCGCGGTTCTCGGCGGTCTCGGCCTGCAAGGCCGGGCGGCGATCGCCGATCTTGTCGCCAGCGACGGCGTCGAAGAAGTCGTCTGCGTCGATACCGCCCTCGATGGAGCAGCCCGGCTTGGCGGCCTGACCGACCTGGCCCGCGTGCGCTTCGTCGTCCCTGAGGGCGCGATCGGCACGGCGATTGCCAATGCCCTGAAGGGTGTCGACGCCGTCATCGACCTGCTGCCGCAGCCGCTCATGCGGGAGGCGGTTCTGGCGGCGATCGCAACGCGCACGCCGCTGGTCACCACCAATTACGGTAAGGCCATCGCCGACCTCGCTCCCGCCGCTGAAGCGGCTGGTGTTTCGATCATGACCGAATGCGGGCTCGACCCCGGCATCGACCTTGTGCTCTACGCGCGCGCCGCAAGGCAGTTCGACAGCATTTCTTCGATCGATTCCTATTGCGGCGGCATTCCCGAACCGAAGGCGATGGCCAAGCCGCTGTGCTACAAGGTTAGCTGGAACTTCGACATGGTTCTGGTCAGCCAGAACCGCGACAGCGTGATGATCGAAGACGGGAAACGCGTCGCCGTGCCCGCCGCCCGCCAGCACAATAATCCTTTCATCCACGAGATCGACGTCGCCGGCCTCGGCAAGCTCGAAGCCTTCCCCAATGGCGATGCGCTGCATTACGTCGAGATGCTGGCTGCCGCCAAGGGGTTGCGGCGCTCCGGCCGCTATACGCTGCGCTGGCCGGGATGGTCGGCATTCTGGGCGCCGCTGAAGGAACTCGGCTTTCTGTCGGAAGACCATGTTGCCGGCACCACTGTCAGTCCGCGCGAATTCCTCGGCCGGCTGCTTGGGCCGCAACTGCAATATGGCCCCGGCGAAAAGGATCTCTGCGTGATGCGCAATGTCTTTTCCGGCCTCGAAGGCGGCCGCGGCAAGACGGTTACGTCGGACCTCATCATCGAACGCGACCTGACTTCGGGTCTGTTCGGCATGAGCCTCGGCGTCGGCTATCCCGCCAGCATTGTGGCGCGGATGCTCGCGCGGCGCGAAATCGCCAAAGCCGGCCTGCTCAATCCGCTGCTGCATGTGCCCGATGGCCGCTTTTTCGACGAGTTGGCCATGCGCGGCATCAAGGTTGCCGAAACGGTGACCTGGAACTGAGGAGACAGATTTTCGAACGGTGGCTGCCGGCAACGGCGCCACCGCTCAAAAAAGGAGCCCAAGGGAACCCGCGGGCAAAACAACAACGACAACAGGGAGGAATGCCAAAATGAAGATTGCCAGACTTTTCATCGCCGGACTTGCGCTCGCCGGACTCACCACTGCCGCCAGCGCCGGAACGCTCGACGATATCACCAAGCGCGGCGAATTGCGCGTCGCCGTGCAGACACAGGGCCCCCCCTTCTCGTTGGTCGGCGCCAATGGCGAGCGCACCGGCAGTTCGGTTGAACTTGCCGAACTGATGGCCAAGGAAATGGGCGTCAAGATCACCTTCCTCGACTTCGACTGGGACGGCCTGATCCCGGCGCTGTTGTCGGGCAAGGCCGACCTGCTGGTCGCCGACATGACGCCGACGCTGGCGCGCGGCATGAAGGTCGCCTTCACCAAACCTTACATGTATACGGGCAGCACTGTCTTCACCAAGGCCGACAGCAAGTTCAAGACCACCGAGGATTGCAAGGCCAAGGGCACCAAGATCGCCGTGCTGCTCGGCGCCACCGGCGAAAAGGAGGCCAAGACCGCCTTCGCCGATGCTGACATCAAGAGCTACAAGGGCGGCGGCCCGCTGCTGCTCGACGCCGTCAACAATGGCCAGGCCGATTGCGGCGTCAACGACGTCTCGGCGGTCAAAGGCCAGTCCACCGCCTATCCGGCCGGCACGTTCACCATCATGCCGGATCTGCTGTCGAAGGAACCGCTTGCCTTCGCCACCCGCTATGACGAGCCGGACCTGCTGGTCTGGATGAACCTGTTCCTCGACCAGGTCAGCATCGACGGCCGCCTGCAGAAGAACCTCGACTACTGGGTCAATTCCGACGCCTGGAAGAAAGATCACTGATTAGGCATTAGTGAGTAGTGAATTAGTGAGTAGTGAACAGGGAATTCCGGATCCGCCTGCCTACTCACTACTCACTATTCACTATTCCCTACCCGCCATTCACGCCCATGCTTGAGAATTTCAGTTTCCGCACCATTGTCGAATATCTGCCTCTGTTCGGGCAGGGCCTGATCACGACCGTCTGGCTGTCGGCGCTCTCCTTTGTCGGCGCGCTTGCCGTCGGCATCGTGCTGTGCGCCATGAATTTGCAGCGCGCCTGGCTGTTTCGCACGCCGGCCAAGGCCTACATCGATGCCGTGCGCGCAACGCCCTTGCTGGCGCAGCTCTATTTCCTCTATTTCGGCCTGCCGCGGCTCGGCTTCGTGCTGCCCGAACTGATCGTCGGCATCCTCGCGCTGTCGCTGAACAGCGGCGCTTATATCGCTGAAATCATACGTGCCGGCATCCTGTCGATCCCGCGCGGCCAGGTCGAGGCCAGCGTCGCTTCGGGCATGACCTACGTCCAGCGCATGCGCCTGGTCGTCCTGCCGCAAGCGTTCAAGGTGACGATCCCGCCGCTGCTCGGACAGGCGATCGTGCTGGTCAAGGACTCGGCACTGCTGTCGCTGATCTCGGTCGCCGAACTGACGCGCGCCGGCCAGTTGCTCGCCTCCGACCGCTTCATGCCGGCGGAAGGGTTTCTCACCATCGCTGCCTTCTATTTGCTGCTCTACTACGGCCTCAAGGGATTGGCTCTCCTGTCCAGCCGTTGGCTCGGCTCGGCGGGGGCGCGGACATGATCTGGCAGCAATTGCAAAGCCTCGCCGGCAGCTATCCGCTGGCCTTGCGCGGCCTCGGCATGACGGTGGTGCTGTCGCTCATCAGCCTGGTGCTGGGCACCTTGCTCGGCTTCGGCCTCGGTATCCTGCGGACCGGCGGCAACAAGCTGATCGGCAGCATGATCGGCGCCTGGGTCGACCTCATCCGCGGCACGCCGTTTCTGGTACAGATATTCCTGATCTTCTTCATCCTGCCGGAACTGGGCATCGAACTCGACGCCTTCACCGCCGGTATCATCGCGCTGACCAATCTGGCTGCCTGCTTCATCTGCGAGATCGTCGCCGCCGGCATTCGCTCCGTGCCATCAGGCCAGGTCGAGGCAGCGCTGGCGTCCGGCCTGTCGCGCTGGCAGCGGATGCGCCAGGTGGTGCTGCCGCAGGCGATGCGCATCGTGCTGCCGCCGCTGGTCGGCCAGTATGTGCTGCTGATCAAGGATTCCTCGGTGGTCTCGGCCATCGGGCTCACCGATCTCACTCGTGTCGGCTGGTTGGTGGTGCAGCGTGTGCCGAACGGCCTGCTGGTCTTCTTCCTGGTCGGCCTCGGCTATTTCGTCGTCTGTTATCCGCTGATCATGCTTGCCCGCCGGCTGGAGCGCCGCATGGGTGCGGCCCATGGCGAGGTGCAACTATGAAGTCATCTCTCGAACCCAAAGGTCGCACCGGCATGATCGAGTTTCGCGGCGTCAACAAATGGTTCGGCGCGCTGAATGTGCTGAAGGACATCACCCTCAGCGTCGAGCCGCGCGAAGTGGTCGTCGTCTGCGGCCCGAGCGGTTCGGGCAAGAGCACCTTGATCCGCTGCATCAACGGGCTGGAGACGATCAAGGATGGCGATCTGGTGGTCGATGGGCAGCGCCTCGGCGACCCCGCCACCAACATGACGGGGCTGCGCACTGAGATCGGCTTCGTCTTCCAGTCGTTCAACCTTTATCCGCACAAGACAGCGCTCGAGAACGTCACTCTGGCGCCGATCCATGTGCGCAAGATCCCACGCGCCGAGGCCGAGAAGGCCGGGCGCGAGTTGCTGGCCAAGGTCGGCCTTGCCGACAAGGTCAATGCCTATCCCTCGCAGCTTTCGGGCGGCCAGCAGCAGCGCGTGGCGATTGCGCGCTGCCTCGGCATGCGCCCCAAGATCATGCTGTTCGACGAGCCGACCTCGGCGCTCGATCCCGAGATGATCTCGGAAGTGCTCGACGTCATGGTCGCGGTCGCCGAGGAAGGTATGACCATGATGGTGGTGACCCACGAAATGGGTTTTGCCCGCAAGGTCGCCCAACGGGTGGTGTTCATGGATGCCGGCGCCATCGTCGAGAGTGGCACGCCCGACGAGTTCTTTTCCCACCCGAAGACCGATCGCAGCCGCGCCTTCCTGAGCAAGATCCTGCGGCATTAGATCGAGACTCAAGCATCTGGCTGCCGGCGTTCGCCTCGTCCATGGCGACGAGCAAAGTGAGCCAGAAGCAGCCTGCTTTCGGTCTCCGAGACGAGTGCTGTCCGCGCTGTTATGCAAAGGCGGAGACGTCAGACGGTTGTGGCTAAGGCGGATCGCAACTGCCGTTGATGGGCGTATTCCAGCGCTATGGCACCCCAGATCAAACCAAGCAGCAGATAGACATGGCGCCAGTGATCGATGTCGATGAAGGTACCGAGCCCGACATTGCCGAAGAAGGCGACATAGGCGCACAAGAGATAGGGCTGCCACGGCCGGTCGCGCAGCAGGATGCGGAATCCGGCTGCTATGGTCCAGAGGACGAGCGTCAGGAACGACACGAAGCCGAGCCAGCCGTAATCCATCAGCATCTTCAGCCAGATGTCGTGCGTGTCCTCGCCGAAAGTCTTGCCGAAGACCAGCGGCCCGATGCCGAACGGATGCTCCATCGCCATCTGGAAACCGATCGCGTAGCGGGCGAAGCGGCCGAGGCGGGCGGTGTCGTAGCTCTGTTCAAGATGGGCGCGGCTGGAGAACATCTCCGCCACCCCAGGCAGTTGCAGGATGACGATGATGGCGATGGCCAGCAGTGACAGCGCGGCGACGGTCATGATCACCACGCGCAGCCGGAACATGCCGCTGGCGCTCTGCAGGAACAGGCATCCGGTGAGCAGGACCGCCGAAACGGCGAACATGCCCCATGCGCCGCGCGAGAAGGAAAAAAAGATGCCGGATGTAATGATCAGCAGCGGCACCGCCAGCAGCGGCATGCGCGAGACCGGACCTGTCAGAAGCAAATAGAGCAGATAGATGCCGGGCAGTACCAGAAAGGGACCGAACACGTTCGGGTCCTGGAAGGCGCCGGCGGCGCGGTCGTATTTGGTGAACATTTCGGCGCCGGGAAAGGCATGGAAGTAGCCCCCTATGCCGAGCAGCGAGGTCGTCACGGCCGAGACGACATAGGCAATGAAGATCAACCGGTAGAGGCTTGGCTGCGTTGCGGTGACGGACGCGAAGAACACTGCGCTGAAGGCGAGAAACAGCGATACTGAGAGGTAAAGCGGAGTGAAAGCGAGATCCGCCATCTGCGTCATGGAGATCATGCCGCCGATGTTCATCGTCACCAGCAGCACCAGCAGCGGCGCCGCCGCACGTGAAATCCGCAAGCCGAAAAGCGCCCAGATGGCGATGAGCCCGGCCATGTAGATTTCATAGGGCGCCGGCTCGCTGATGACGAAGCCGGACAGCAGGATGCCAAGCCCGACCGCCCCGGAAGTGACCAACGCGATCAGCTTGGCGTTGACCGCCGCGCGCGGCACCTCATGGACCATTGCGCTCAATAGGCGTTTTCCGTGTTGAGCAGCCGGACCGGCGTCAGGAACAGGATCCGCAAGTCGAACAGCAGCGACCAGTTCTCGATGTAATAGAGGTCGTATTCCGTCCGCATGCGGATCTTCTCGTTGGTGTCCATCTCGCCGCGCCAGCCGTTGATCTGCGCCCAGCCGGTGACGCCGGGCTTGACCTTGTGGCGGGCGAAATAGCCGTCGACCACTTCGTTGTAGAGGAGGTTGTGCGATTGCGCGGCGATCGCGTGCGGGCGTGGACCGACCAGCGACAGCGAACCCAGCAGCGAGTTGAAGAACTGCGGCAGTTCGTCGATCGAGGTCTTGCGGATGAAGCGGCCGACGCGGGTGACGCGCGGGTCGTTCTTGGTCACCGTCTGCTTGGCGGTCGGGTCAGACCTGTCGGCATACATCGAGCGGAACTTGTAGACCTCGATCACCTCGTTGTTGAAGCCGTGCCGCTTCTGGCGAAACAGCACCGGACCCTTGCTGTCGAGCTTGATGGCGATTGCCGTGGCGAGCATCACGGGTGAGAACACGACGATGCCGATGACGCTGAAGACGATGTCGAAGGCGCGCTTGGCGACCGAATCCCAGTCGTTGATCGGCTTGTCGAAAATGTCGAGCATCGGCACCGCGCCGATGTAGGAATAGGCACGCGGGCGGAACTGCAGTGCATTCGAATGCGCCGACAGCCGGATATCGACCGGCAGTACCCAAAGCTTTTTCAACAGCTGCAGCACGCGCGATTCCGCGGTCAGCGGCAGCGACACGATCAGCATGTCGATGCGAGCGATGCGGGCGAACTCGATCAGTTCGGAAATCGTGCCGAGCTTGGGGTAGCCGGCGACAATGGGCGGCGAGCGCTTGTCGCTGCGGTCATCGAAGATGCCGCAGATTCGGATGTCGTTGTAGGGCTGCTTCTCCACGGAGCGGATCAGGACTTCCGCCGCCTTGCCGCCTCCCACGATGACGGCGCGCCGTTCCATGCGGCCGTCGCGCGCCCAGCGCCGGATCAGCTTCGACATCACCAGCCTGAGGCCAAAGAGGAGAACAAAGCCGACGACGAACCAGGTGCCGAACAGCAGGCGTGAATAGTCCTCGGACATCTTCATGGCGAAGGCGGTCAACGCCATCAGCGCGAAGGTACCGGCCCAGACCAGCAGGATGCGGCCGAAATTGGCGATCGGCCGCATAAGGGAGACGACCTGAAAACAGTCCGAGACATCAAGCAGTATCACCGCCAGGAACGACGCGGCGGCGATCGTCAGCGGATATTGCCAGGCCAGATAGTTGAAGAACCCGACAAAATGGAAATAGACGGCAAGGCCGGACAGGAACAGCAAGCCGAACTCGACCATGCGCAGGACGCCGCTCACCATGATCGGCGACATCGTATCGCGCCGATATTGCGAAGCGACCTGGCGAGCGACATCGTTCATGCCGCCGGGCGCGTCGCCTCCGGCCGGGCCGTCGAATTTACGCACCGCCTCTGCTGAAAAGCGGTGCGCGGGATCGATCTCGTTCATGGGGCTTTCCGCAGGCTTCGCTGCGGTGAATAGCAAAAGAGAGCTAAGAAACCCTTGAAACAACAGGTGGCTTTGGAACGGCCTGGGGCTTGGATCTACCTGTCGAGCGCGGCGAAGTAGGCCTTCTCGATCTCCGCGGCCATCACGTCGGCGCCAAAACGCGCCTCAAGGCTGGCGGCATCGGGCATGAGTTTGCGATAGGCGGCAGGATCGGCCAGCGCCTGGCTCATCTTGTCGGTGAGTTCGGCCGGGTCGGGCCGGATCAGGGCAGGGGAGCCGGCGCCGAAAATCTCGGGTATGCCGCCGACGGAAGTGGCGATCATCGGCTTTCCCGCGGCAAGCGTCTCCAGGACGATATAGGGCATGGCCTCGGCGCGCGAAGGAACGACGACGAGCCTTGCCAGCGCGAAGGCTTCCCTGGCAGGCATTGGCGGCAGGAAGCGGACGTGGCCCTCGAGGCCAAGGCGCTTTACCTGCCCGTGGTAGCGCGGCAGGTCGTCGCCGTCGCCGACCATCACCGCGCTCAGCGCGCGACCGAGCCGGGCGCCGGCGGTAGCCAGGGCGTCGATGAATATGTCGGGCCCTTTCAGGTCGCGCATCATGCCGATGTAGAGCAGGTCGGCCGCCTCGGGTCCCATGACCACCGGCTCGAACTCGGCGGCGCGCAGGCCGTTATAGACCAGCGCATTGGGGACGGGCGGCTCGCCCACCTTCCGGCGATATGTGCCCCGCTCATAGTCGGAGACGAACAGCAGGCAATCGGTGAAACGAGCCATAAAGCGCTCGAGGGCAAAGAACAGTTTTCCGGTTGCCGTGCTTTCGTCATAGTGAAGGGAGCCGCCATGCGGCGAATAAAGGCGGGCTACGCGAGACCTTGATACCCGCAACAGTGAGCCGAACAGACGGGCATAGGCGCCACCCTTGGCGCCGTGCCCGTGCAACACGTCCGGCCGCAATTCCTTGATGATCCTGTAGGTACGCCACGCCGATGCCGCGTCACCCGGCCCGACATGACGCTGCATCGGCGTACGATGGATGCCGAGCGCCAGGACATCCTTCATCCGTTCGAACAGGCGCTCCTCGAATTCGCCGCCGGTGGTCGAATCGCACACGATGCCGACCGAATGTCCGGCGGCGACCTGCGCCTCGGTCAGGTCGCGCACATGCCGGAAGATTCCTCCGACGGGTGAACGAAAGCAGTGGACGATCCTGAGCTTGTCCGCCACGTGGTATCAGTCAGAACAGTCGTTCGCGGACGTACACCGTATCTCCGGGCAGCAGCGGGTCGGAGGTGACCACGCGGCCGGTCATCACCTTGCCGTTGATGTCGCGGGTGATGTCGACGCTTTCCTGGTTGGCGCGCGGCGTGAAGCCGCCGGCTATGGCGATGGCCTTCTGCACCGTCAGGCCCGGGACGTAGGAATATTGGCCGGCAGCGCCCACTTCGCCCATGACGAAGATCGGCCGGTAGCGGTCGATCTCTACCGAAACGTCGGGATCGCGCAAATAACCTTGCCGCAGTTTGTCGGCGATCTGTTTTTCCATCTGCTGCGCGGTGTGGCCGCGCGCCGGTATGGAGCCGACGAGCGGGAAAGAGAGATAGCCGGACTGGTCGACACTGTAGGTGTTGGTCAGTCCGTCCTGCTCGAACACGGTGACGCGGACACGGTCGCCGGCGCCGAGGCGGTAGGGCTGGTCGAGCACCTCGTGGAAAGCCGCCGGCGTCGGCCGGTAGCTTGAGCAGCCGGCGAGCATCGATACGGCAAGCAGCGCGCGAAACAGGGAAGCAGTGCTCTTCATGACCGGATACGTACCTTCGGCTGGCCGCTGCTGCGTTGCGGCAAACATCTGAGATCGAGGTCCGTTATCATCCTGTTAGGGTTAATGGCCGGTAAAGGCGGCGGCTGATACGGCCAGAACCGGCGATGGTTTTACGATTTCGATCTGCTTATTTGTCGCCTGCCAGTAAAGCCTAACGGACTCTTACCGTGATCTTAACCGCTGAGTTACCATAGTTGTTTACGGTGCATCCTGACCCAGTTTCGGAGTAGGGATGCATGTCCGTTCAGTCCGCGGCCGCCGACGTCGACATCGATCTCAGGCAGCTCTTCGCCAGCCTGGCGAGGAACTTCCTGCGCATCCTCGTCGTCTCGTTGATCGTCACCGGCGTGGCGTTCGCGCTGGCTTGGCTTGCCACGCCGCACTACAAGGCCGAGACGAGGCTGCTGATCGAAACCCGCGAATCTGTCTTCACGCGCCCCGACGGCACCAATGACAACGACAAGCCGATCCTCGACGAGGAAGGCGTGACCAGCCAAGTCGAGGTCATTTCCTCCACCGACATTCTCAAGCAGGTGGCGCAGAAGCTCAGCCTGTCGAAATTGGCCGAATTCGACGAGACGCAGAATATGTCGGCGCTGAGCCGGCTGCTCGTCATCGCGGGCCTGAAGAGCGATCCAAACGAGATTCCGCCGGAAGAGCGCGTCCTGAAGAAGATGCGCGAGAAGCTCAACGTCTATCGTGTTGAAAAGTCTCGCGTCATCGTCATCGAGTTCTCATCCGAGAACCCCAGGCTCGCGGCCGACATCCCCAACGCCATCGCCGAGACCTATATCTCCGTCCAGGGCGACGCCAAGCTCGAATCGAATTCGGCGGCGACCGATTGGCTGGCTCCCGAAATCGCCGACCTGTCTCAGCGGGTCAAGGATGCCGAGGCCAAGGTGGCCGACTACCGCTCGCAGTCCGACCTCTTGATGGGCGGCAACAATTCGGTGCTGGCCACCCAGCAGCTTTCGGAACTCTCGAGCGAGCTGTCGAAGGTACGCGCCAATCGCGCCGCCGCGGAAGCAACCGCCGACAGCGTGCGCAAGGCGTTGCAGAATGGTGGCTCTCTGGATTCGGTTCCCGAGGTGTTGTCGTCGGACCTGATCCAGCGCCTGCGCGAACGGCAGGTCGAGCTCAGGGCCAATATTGCCGATCTTTCCACCACCTTGCTCGACAATCACCCGCGCATTCGGGCACTGAGATCGCAACTTGCCGATCTCGACGGCCAGATCCGCAACGAAGCGGAAAAGTTGATGAAAGGGCTGATGACGCAGGCGCAGACGGCGCAGGCGCGCGAGAATCAGCTGGTCGCGGACGTCAACACGCTCAAGGCCGCTTCGGCGCGCGCCGGCGAGCAGCAGGTCGAACTCGATGCGCTGCAGCGCGAAGCGACCGCCCAGCGCCAGCTGCTCGAATCCTATCTGACACGCTTCCGCGAAGCTTCGTCGCGCAAGGACCGCAACTACCTGCCGGTCGATGCCCGTGTGTTTTCGCGGGCCGTCGTCCCCTCCGAACCATATTTTCCGAAGATACTGCCGATCGTCGGTGCCGCCTTTGTCGCTTCGCTGCTTTTGATGGCGGTGGCGACGCTGCTGCGGGAGCTGTTTTCTGGCCGCGCCATGCGCCCGGCCACCGGTGCTCGCTTTGAGCCCATCGACGAGGTGGCGATGCCCGCGGCGGCCCGACAGGAGCCGGCGGTCGCCGATGAGTTCTATGATCGTGCCACCGAGGAGGCGCGAACTCCAATGATTGCGGAGCCGGACATTGCCGCTCGGCCGCAGCCTGTCGCCGGGCCCCCTGCCGAGCCAGAGTCCATTGACGAACCCGCGCCTGTCGCCGAGCCGGAACCAGAGCCTGTCGCCGTGGCCCGTCCGCCGCGCTCGGTGCTGGGCGAGATCGACGTCGAGAACGCTGCGGAAAAGCTGATCGCCAGCGGAGCCTCACGCGCGATATTCGTTTCGCCAGAAGGCGACGAGGCCGCGGCGTCGGCGATCCTGGTGGCACGCGAGGTTTCCGATGCCGGCCTGCGCGTCCTGCTGCTCGACCTCACCGCCTCGGGCGCCGCTTCGCGGCCGATGCTGGACAGCGGTCTGTTCCCCGGCATCACCAATCTGCTCGCCTCGCAGGCGCAGTTCAGCGACGTGATCCATGCCGATCTCTATTCCGACTGCCATGTCATTCCCGTCGGCACCGCCGATCCCGTCCGCGCCATGCGCGCCGCCGACCGGCTGCCGATCATCATGCAATCGCTGACCACCGCCTATGATCTGGTCGTGGTCGAGTGCGGGCCAGCAGACGCGCAGGGCATCAGCCGTCTGGGTGGCGATGCCACCGAGGTGTTCCTCTCCATGCTGGAACCGGACGACGAGGTGACGCAGGCCGCGGTCAAGCTGATCGAAAGCGGCTATCCCGACCTGACATTGGTGACGCCGATCGGCCACCAACCGCCGGGAACCCCGGTGCCGGGACGGCGCTCCGCTGCCTGAGATCTCTCGACTGGGCGAATTCCCGAAAACCTCAGGTCCCCAGCCGGGTTAGCCCTGATCCTCGCCCGTGGGCGTGGTCTGTCCGACCGTCCTGCGGCGCAGCATTTTGGTCAGCTTCCAGATCGTCGGGCTGTTCTTGACGAAGGCTTTCAGCCGCCCCCCTTGGCGAAGCGTCAGCGCCAGTGCGCGGCCCTTCGGCGTCAGCGGGACCAGCACCTCGAAATGCTGCGTTTCGATATCGCACCACAATCGCTTGTAGGACTCGTCGCCGACGGAGAAATCATAGACGGCGAAACCGGTTTCGCAGGCTTCCTGGATATTGTCGAAGAACAGAAAATCGCCCGGGCTGGTGTGAGCGAGATCGTCCTCGGCGATCGCCCCGAACTCGCAGATCAGGCGCTTGCCGGAACGGCTTGACCCGGTGATGGCACGCAGCTTGCCGGCAACCTCCAGTCCGTGCAGGACGAAAGAGGGCCTGTCCTCGGCAAGCGCCTGCGTGAACAGCGCCCGGAAGAAGGCACGCGTCTGATCGTCGCCGAAGACGTTGGCGATGCCCATCTTGCGGAAACGGAATTCCTTCATCTCGAAAAAGGCATCGAGCAGCCTGTTCACCTCGTCGGGGGTAGCGGCTTCGATGCGCCGATAGCTGCCGACGGCCTCGAACTTTCGGATCTGCGAACGGTGTTTCTTGCGCTTGCGCTTGCCGCTGGCGCGGGAGAGCAGCGCGTCGAAGCCGCCCGCCAGATCGACGGCCAGCGACAGATTGGGGCTGGAAAAATGCGGAAAAGATGCCAGCGGATTGGCAACGCCTTCGAGGTCTGGCAGCAATCTTTCGAGCGCGACGAGATCGATGTCGGGACAGGCCCTGGCAATGGCTGCCGGCATCGTTCGAATGGCCGCGATATCAGCCCCGGCCAGCCATTGCGGATCGGCGGCGACGAAATTGCCATTGGCGTGGCGGTCGCCCATGAAGCGGGCGACCCGGAACGGACCGCGACGGACAACCTCCAGCGCCAGCGCGAAAACCGGCCGGCCTTCGAGGCTGAGCGTCGCCACGAGCGCGTCCGGCTTGATCTGTGCGGCCCAGTTCTGGATCCATGCGGCGCTCTGTGCCGGCGCGTGGAGCGCCGAGCGACAGAAACCTGCATAGGCCGCGAGGCCTTCTGCGGCCGCGACGGACACCGTCGATCCCGCCGCATCCTTCGTCAGGGCACGTGGCGAAGCTTCCGTTGCGGCGACACGATTGCCGTCAAATGGCGCCGTGGCGTCAACCATACCTCAATCCTTAAGGCTTATTCATCCCCATTTGGGGGTTCGCTTTGGCGATTCCGTGCTTGGATCAGCCTAGGCGCAAAAGGTGAATGAATGATCGACGGTGGGGAGGCGTTCCGGAAGCTGGCGCTCAACGTCGCCCGCTATACAGGCCTCGCACCGCTGGCCAAGCCGTTTGTCGGCGGCATCGGTGCCATCCTGATGTTGCACCGTGTGACGGCGACTCCCGAAAAGCCCGACAGCGTCAACCGGCATCTCAACATCGCGCCGAGCTTCCTCGACGCCGTGGTCGCCGGCATGAAGGCGGACGGCTACGCCTTCGTGTCGATGGACGAGGCGGTCGAGCGTATCAAGGCAGGCGGCAAGGGCGGCCAGTTCGCCACTATCACCGCCGACGACGCCTATCGCGACAACATGACCGAGGCGCTGCCGATCCTTGAGAAGCATGGCGCGCCGATCACCATCTATGTCGCGCCCGGGCTGATCAACGGCACCGCGGACCTGTGGTGGGACGTGGTCGAAGATATCGTCAATGCGCGCGACCGGCTGACCCTGTCGACGCCGAACGGCCAAACCGTGATCGATTGCGCGACCGCTGCCAGGAAACACCAGGCCATCGCCCGGTTGTACGCCTATCTCACCACGCAAGTGCGCGAGGAAGACCAGCGCGCCGTACTGCGCCAATTGGCTGATGCCAATGGCGTCGACGTGGAACGGCCACGCCTCAAGACGTTGTTGAACTGGGACGAGATCCGCAGCATCGCTGCGCATCCGCTGGTGACGATCGGAGCCCATACGATCAATCACACCAATCTGAAGCGGCTTTCCGAATCCCATGCGCGGCACGAGATCGGCGCCGTGAAGGGCATGCTGCGGGCCGAGCTTGGCCAGGAGCCGCGCCATTTCGCCTATCCCTACGGCTATGCAAGCGCCGTCGGCTGTCGCGAAGTGGGCTTTGCCCGCGACGCCGGCTATACCTCGGCCGTGACCACCCGCCATGGCGTGCTGCGCGCCGAACATGCCGGCTTCCTGCATGCGCTTCCGCGCATTTCAGTCAACGGCCGCTATCAGAGCCTCGCTCACATCCGCACCATGCTGTCGGGCGTGACGACGCCGCTCGCTAATGCCGGCAAGCGGGTGGTTACGGTCTGACGGCGATTGTGCGGGGCCGCGCCTCAGCGCTTGGCCCGTGGCTCCAGCATCAACCATTTGATGATGCCCATGGCCGGCAGTACCCAGAGCAGGCCGCTCAGCAGGAAAAACAGGAAATGCACCCATGGGCCGGCATCCGACAGCCGGGCGACGGCGAAGATCGATGCGACCAGCGCATAGATGACGACCAGCGCCACCAGGAGCAACATTCCGATCAGTTTTTTCAGGCGAATGGGCATGGCACGGTCTCGTTGACGGCTATCGCTTAGGCCGAACGCAAGACGCGCGCAACCCGCGACGGGCGGCGCGACGGCGTGCCGCGCCGCATGGTCTTGCCACCACCGGTACGATGGTCCACCAATCCGCGACATTCAACCTGCCGGGATAATCCATGGCCGCCATCACTGCCGCCGCGCCTTACGATATCCGCGACCGCGACCTGCGCAACAGGGCGCTGGTGCGCGGCTGGCTCTACGTCGTGCTTCTGGTGCTGTTCGCGCTGGTGCTGGTAGGGGGCGCGACCAGGCTTACCGAATCCGGCCTGTCGATCACCGAATGGCAGCCGATCCATGGCATCGTTCCGCCACTCAACGACGCCGAGTGGCAGGAGGAATTCCAGCTCTATCAGCAGATCCCGCAATATGCCGAGCTCAACAAGGGCATGAGCGTCGAGGCATTCAAGTCCATCTTCTGGTGGGAATGGGCACACCGTCTCTTGGCCCGCGGTGTCGGCCTGGTCTTTGCCTTGCCGCTGCTGTTCTTCTGGGTGACGCGCCGCATCGAGCGCGGCCTTGAGCCAAAACTGGTAGGCATTCTGCTTCTCGGCGGCCTTCAGGGCGTCATCGGCTGGTGGATGGTGGCGTCTGGCCTTGTCGACCGCGTGTCGGTCAGCCAATACAGGCTGGCCACGCACCTGACGCTAGCGTCGCTGATCTTCACCGCCACCATGGTCGTCGCGCGAGGGCTGGCGCCGCATTCCGAGCCCGCCGCCGATCGCCGGACGCAGAGGCTGGCCGGCTTCATCGTGCTTCTGGCGCTGATCCAGATCTATCTCGGCGGCCTTGTCGCCGGGCTCGACGCCGGCATGAGCTACAACACCTGGCCGCTGATGGACGGCAAGATCATTCCCGGCGACCTGCTGATCCTCGACCCGGCGTGGCGCAATTTCTTCGAAAGCCCGAAAACGGTGCAGTTCGTTCATCGGCTCGGCGCCTATACGATCTTCGCCGTGGTGCTCTGGCACATGATTGCCACGCGTTTGCGCCTGCCTGGCTCAACACACGCCCGCCGCGCGACGCTGCTGTTTCTGCTGGTGTTGGTGCAGGCCTCGATCGGCATCGGTACGCTGCTGATGCAGGTGCCGCTCCACATGGCTCTGGCGCATCAGGGGTTCGCGCTTGTCGTACTTGGCTTCGCCGCCGCGCATTGGCGCGGCACCAAGGGCGCCTATCCCTTGCCGACACAAATAGCCCTGAGAAGCTGAGGCTTTTTCGGAGCTTAGAAGCTTGCCCGCACCGCGCGGACCGCCGCGGCGACAGCTCGCGATTCTCCTCGACCGCATTGTCGTCCTCGTGATGCCAGGACGCCGCGCGGCTGGCTGGCGATCGATCCAAAGCGTGTTCTCGGCGACCCCGGCTTCGACGCCGCGAACATGTTCTACAACCCGCTCGACCGGACGATCTCTGCCTCGATCCGCGGCGCGTCGCGCATATGGCCGAGACATTTGCCAGAACGCTCGGCCAGACGCACTTCCATCAGAGGCCGAGCATCAGGTCCATGTTCTGGACAGCCGCACCCGAGGCACCCTTGCCGAGATTGTCGTAGACCGCCAGCAGCAGCGCCTGCGCGCGCTTGTCGTTGGCAAAGACATAGACCTTCATCCGGTTGGTGCCGTTGTAGACCTCCGGGTCGATCTCCGGGACGCGCTCCAGATGCACATAAGGCGCCACCTCGACCACGCTACCCTCGATGGCGGCGAAGTGGTCGGCGATGGCCGCATGGAGCTCCGCACCCGTCGGCACATGGTCAAGACCGCCGAGCTGCAGCGGCACCACCGTGATCATGCCTTGCGCGAAGTTGCCGACGGCCGGCTGCATGATCGGATCATGCGAAAGCCTGGCATAGGCCCTCAGTTCGGGCACATGCTTGTGCTGCAGGGTGAGGCCATAGGGCAGGAACTCCGAAGCGTCCTCGCCCTTGGCGACATAGTCCTCGATCATCGGCCGTCCGCCGCCCGAATAGCCTGTAATGCCATTGACCGTGACCGGGAAATCAGCCGGCAGCAGGCCGGCGGTAACCAGCGGCCTGAGCGTCGCGATCGGTCCCTGCGGCCAGCAGCCGGGATTGGCGACGCGCTTGGCCGAGGCGATCTTCTTCGCCTGTCCCTTGTCCATTTCGGCGAAGCCGTACTCCCAGCCTTCGGCCACGCGATGCGCGGTCGACGCATCGATGACCTTGGTGGTGCCGTTGGCGATCAGCGAAACGCTTTCCTTCGCCGCATCGTCAGGCAGGCACAGGATCGCTATATCGGCGGCATTGAGGAACTCAGCGCGCGCCGCTGTTTCCTTGCGGCGCTCGACGGGAATGGAAATGATCTCCAGGTCGCCACGCTCGGCAAGCAGCGCCCGGATCTGCAGGCCGGTGGTGCCGTGTTCGCCGTCGATGAAGATTTTCGGTTTCATTGCCTGATCAAATTCCCTGGTATTTCAAGGCTATATGCCTTGACCTTGATTCACCGCGGCACCGTTATGGTTGCCGTTGTTCAGCTCTTCCTGCCGGGCCTTTCGCTCCGCCAGCAGGCCGAGATACTGCATGGCCACCATCGAGCCGGCGATCGCCGTTATATCGGCGTGGTCATAGGCCGGCGCAACCTCTACGACATCGGCTCCGACAATGTCGATCTGGTTGAGCTGGCGCAGCGTCGACAGGATCTTGGCCGACGACGGCCCGCCAGCAACCGGCGTCCCGGTTCCGGGCGCATAGGCCGGATCGAGGCAGTCGATGTCGAAGGTCAGATATGTCTTCTTGCCGCCGGTGCGGTCGACAATGGCGTAGGCGATGTCCGACGCGCGCATCTCCTCGATCTCATGGCCGTGGAGAATCTTGATGCCGAACGTGTCGGGCGCATGGGTGCGGATGCCGATCTGGATCGAACGGTCCGGATCGATGATGCCTTCCTTGACCGCTCGGCCGACGAAGGAGCCGTGGTCGATGCGCTTGCCGTCATCCTCCCATGTATCCTGATGCGCGTCGAACTGCACTAGGGCGAGCGGGCCGTGGATGGCGGCATGCGCCTTCAGCAGCGGCCAGGTGACGAAATGATCGCCGCCCAGCGTCAGCAGGAAGGCGCCCGACTTCAGGATCTTCGCCGCTTCGCGCTCGATCGTTCCCGGCGTCTTCTGGTGGTTACCGCTGTCGAGCAGACAATCACCATAGTCGACCACCGCGAGATGCTCGAACAGGTCGCGTGAAAACGGGTATTGCGGGTCATTGTCGAGGATCGCCGAGGCGCGGCGTATAGCCTGCGGCCCGAAACGGGCGCCGGGCCGGTTAGTGACGGCGGCATCGAACGGGATCCCCCACACCACCACGTCCGCGCCCTTCACGTCCTTCGTGTATTTGCGCCGCATGAACGACAGCGCGCCGGAATAGGTCGGCTCAAGGGCGCCGCCCGTTTTGGAACGGGCGGTGAAGGCGTGGTCGATGTTCTTGGTCGCCATTAAGGATCCTCGTTTTTCATCGGGGTGCAACAACTACAGAACCGGCAAGGAAGATGCCAGTCACAGTCTGGGGAGACGAAGCGCGGCCGCCCAGGCGCCACGGCAAGACAGGATTTGTATCATCATGACGCAGACGGCGTTTCTTAATCCTCCCCATGCCGTGATGTCGACCCAAGCCGGCGATCCCGCGACGGGTTTCGGTGCCGGCTGGATGGGCGTGGCGGCAATCCTTGTCATGCTCGTCGCCACCATCGCTGCCTCTTGGGTCACCTGGCGCTTCATTGAAATGCCGGCCATGGCCTGGTTCCGCCGGCTCTCGAAACGCATCTGACGCGAACGCATTACGAACATCCTAGCCGGCTTCGTTCACCTGGATGTCACGGGCATCGCCTATCCCCGGCTCGATCCGGCAAGGAGCGATTCTCGATGCGGACCCTTTGGCTGAGCCTTCTGCTTTCAACCGCACTTGCGGTCTCCGTCACCCAAGCACTGGCGGGTGAAACCCGCGCCAGCCGGATCCTCGATCGCTTCGAACACGCAAACCAGTGGCGCGACCATGTAATGGTCGCCGCGCATCGCGCCGGCAGCATGCAGGCAGGCAAGACGCTTTATGCGGAAAATTCGCTCGCCGCCGTGGAGGGCTCGATCGCCATGGGTGCCGAGATCATCGAGGTGGACATCAGGCGCTCCAGGGACGGTGAGTTCGTCGTCATGCATGACAGCTGGCTCGACCGCACCACGACCTGCAAGGGCGAGGTGGCCAAGCGCACGCTGGCCGAATTGAGGAGATGCCGGCTGGTGATCGAAGGCACCGGAATTGTCACCAATGAGACGGTTTCGACGCTGCGCGAGATGCTGATCGCGGCCAAGGGCAGGATTCTCATCAATCTCGACAACAAGCTCGATGTTGGCGACCTCTCTGGCATGATCGCGGTCGCTCGCGATCTCGCCATGGCCGAACAGGTCATCGTCAAGGAGAACCTCTGGAGCTCTACCCGGATTGCGACGGTGAAAGCCGCCATGGACGCGATCGGCGTCGGCTTCCAGTTCATGCCGATCATCGCCGACGACGCGGTCCATGATTCTGGTTTTGCCGAGGCGGTCGACCGCGCTTTCTCATCGCGCGCGATCGAACTGATCAACTGGCGGGCGGGTGCCGAAAAACTGACCGAAACCGGCGGACCGCTGTTCAGCACGCGCATGCGCGCCGCCGCGGTGCGAGGCGACTGGCACATCTGGGCCGACACTTATGCCATCGTGAACAAGCCCGGTGGTTTCCTGGCGGGCGGCCGCGGCGACGAACTGGCGGTGCAGGCCAGTCTGCCGCGCGAAGCCTGGGGCTTCTGGGCCGACCGCGGCGCCACCATCATCCAGACCGACGAACCGAAGGCGGCCATCGAATGGCTGGCGGCGAACGGCTACCGCGTGCCTTATGGCGATGGTTCACGGTCGGCTGAGCCCGCGAATACGGCGAGCATCAACTGATATTCGACGTGAATGCTTCACCCCACCGGCGCTGCGCGCCGACGTCCCCATCCGCCCTGCGATCATTCTGCAATGCTGACAGCTGCCAATGGTCTGAATCCAGGGCGCGACCTCGCATCTCCCCTTGACGGGGAGGTCGCACCGCAGGCGCGGGTCGGGTGATTGGTGAACGCTAAAAAGGAAAGGCCGCCCGGAGGCGGCCTTTCGACTGTCTGAAGCTGCGTTGCGCTTAGCGCTTCGAGAACTGGAACGACCGGCGGGCTTTCGCCTTGCCGTACTTCTTGCGCTCGACGACGCGGCTGTCGCGGGTCAGGAAGCCGCCCTTCTTGAGCACGGCGCGCAACGCGGGCTCGTAGTAGGTCAGCGCCTTGGAGATGCCGTGACGCACCGCGCCCGCCTGGCCCGAGAGGCCGCCGCCGACGACAGTGGCGACGATGTCGTACTGGCCCGAACGGTTGGAGGCGATGATCGGCTGGTTGAGGATCATCTGCAGGACAGGACGCGCGAAATAGCTCGCGAATTCCTTGTCGTTGACGACGATCTTGCCGGAACCCGGCTTCACCCAGACGCGCGCGATGGCGTTCTTGCGCTTGCCGGTGGCATAGGCGCGGCCCGACTTGTCGAGCTTCTGGACGTGGACGGGGGCGGCGGCCTGCGTATTGGTGTTGCCGGTTGCGGCGCCCAGTTCTGCGAGCGAGGAAAGCTCAGCCATCTTATGCGACCTTCTTGTTCTTGGAATTCAGCTTGGCCACGTCGAGGACTTCTGGCTGCTGGGCGACATGCGGATGCTCGGCGCCTGCATAGACGCGCAGGTTCTTCATCTGGCGGCGGCCGAGCGGGCCACGCGGTACCATGCGCTCAACGGCCTTCTCGACGACACGCTCGGGAAAACGACCCTCGAGCAACTGGCGCGCGGTGCGCTCCTTAATGCCGCCGGGGTGGCCGGTGTGCCAGTAATAGACCTTGTCGGTGAACTTCTTGCCGGTGAACACCACCTTGTCGGCATTGATGACGATGACGTTGTCGCCGTCGTCGACATGCGGGGTGAAGGTCGGCTTGTGCTTGCCGCGAAGATGATTGGCGATGACAGTGGCGAGACGGCCGACGACGAGACCCTCGGCGTCGATCAGGATCCACTTCTTCACCACATCCGCAGGCTTCTGCGAAAAGGTTGTCATGGTTTTCTGCTTTCGGTTCGGACCTTCATAAGGGAAGGCGTTTCTTGTTGCTTGGATTGGCGAAGGTTGCCCGCCGCCAATAACAAAACGGCGGCCTTTGCGGGCCGCTGCTTCGTGAGGGGCTTATAGGTGAGGGTTGGTGTCGCGTCAAGGCGTGCGGAAAGTCTGGTCGCAGATAAAATTCAGTAGAAACAACGTCTTGGATAGACGGTATTATTTTACCACATCGACTCCCGATGACTGCCTGGGGTTCAGTGCTTTGCCTCGATTTCCTTGCGAGCCGCGCTGGAAAGAAACGCTGATCGCGTAATGCCACGCTCGCGGGCGGCGGCGTCGATCGCGCGCAAAACGCCACGCTCGAAAGTCACGTTCGCCCTGACGACTGCGCTGTCATTGTCGATGAGCGGCACGGAGACCAGATAGCCGCCTTCGGCAAGCGCATTGCGTATGTCGGGGAGGGCGACAATCGTTTCGTGGCTGGATGGTTCGGGAACGGACATATCTTCCGCCCACAATTGCAAGGCTTCAACGGCGTTGGGCACGATGTCTTCCGCCGCGTCGGCAGCCGAAAAGCAGCCGGGAATGTCCGGAAATCGGATACCGAACGCGCTGTCGGGATCTTTGTCGACCAAGGCGAAATAGTTCTTCATTACTGTCTCCAGGACGCTCAACTCATCTGATCCAACCAGCTTGCTTGGCGATCGCGCGAGCAGTACCGGTCGGCAGATCCTTTTCGGGATGCGGAACAATCAACACGATCTCGCCCTTCCGAAATTTGTGATGCGAGCCGCGTACGGAAATTAGCTCAAACCCGTCCGCCTTGAGGCGCCTGACGATCTTACGGCTGTCGCGTTCGAACAAAAGTCACCTCATGCGCATATATATACACATTAAACGAAAGTTCAATCGTCACGACCGCTTCGGCGGGATCGAATAGGTGCCGGTGGCATGCGCCACCGTATGTCCCTCAGGCCCGGCGACGATGTCGATGTCGAACACCATCAGGCTCTTGCCCAGCTTCAGGATGCGGCAATGGCCATCAATTGGTCCGGCCTCGGCCTTGCGGACGAAATTGATGTCGAGATTGGTGGTGACGGAGAGCGCATCCGGCCCGGCATGGCTGAGCACGCAGGCATAGCCGCCGATGTCGGCCAGCGTGAACAGCGACGGGCCGGATACCGTACCGCCAGGACGCAGATGCCGCTCGCCGGCATTGAGCCGCACAATGCAGCCGCCCGGGAACACGTCGATCGTCTCGTAATATTTGAACTGCTCATTGAGCTGCGGGTAGACGGTTTCCATCAGCGTGTTGACTTGTGATGCGGTCAGCACCGGCTTGAGGTTGGTCTGGGCGGGCATGTCGGTCCCTCTTTTGGGCCAGCCTGTATGAGCGTAGCGGAGTGTTTCTGGCAACACCTCCCGGCGCAAGCAATGAGTGTTGGACGAAACCCGATCCGATATTAGATATCCTGCCAGCCCGACCGGAATCGCGGAGACCTTATCCATGGCCGAAATCCTTGCCATCAAGCCTGCCGCTGTCGAGGGTCCTGTCGCAGCAAGGCTGGACAAGGGCGTGCTGCGCCTGACGCTTGCCAATCCGCCCGCCAACGCTTTGTCGCTGGCGGTCATGACGGCGCTGACGGCGGAGCTCGAACGCGCCAAGGCCGACAAGGCCGTGCGCGTCATCGTGCTGTCGGCGGCCGGCAAGGTGTTCTGCGCCGGCCATGATCTCAAGGAAATGACGGCGCGGCGCGCCGACGCCGATCATGGCAAGGCATTCTTCGAAGCGACCTTTGCCGCCTGCGCCGCGCTGATGCAGGCGATCGTGCGGCATCCCTTGCCTGTCATCGCCGAGGTCGACGGCCTGGCGACGGCGGCGGGGCTGCAGCTGGTCGCCAGTTGCGACCTGGCGATCGCCTCGCATGAGGCGACCTTCTGCACACCGGGCGTCAACATCGGCCTGTTCTGCTCAACGCCGATGGTGGCGCTGTCGCGCAACGTCTCCCGCAAGCATGCGATGGAGATGCTTTTGACCGGCGAGACGATCGATGCGGCGACCGCCAAGGAATTCGGCCTGGTCAACCGCGTCGTGCCGCGCGAGTACCTGAATCAGATCGTCACCAAATACGCGCAAACCATTGCTTCCAAATCATCCTTGGTGGTCAAGACCGGCAAGGAAGCGTTTTACGCGCAGGCCGAGATGGGGCTGGCGGACGCCTATGCCTATACCGGACGCGTCATGGTCGAGAACATGCTCGCGCGCGACGCCGAGGAAGGCATCGGCGCCTTCATCGGCAAGCGCAAGCCCGAATGGACGGAGGAGTAATACGGGAGGAATATTTATGGAACCGCGCATCTCCATCATCACCATCGCCACCGACGATCTCGACCGCGCCGTGCGTTTCTACGAGGCGATGGGCCTGAAACGGCATGCCGGTATCACGGAAGGCGTCGCCTTCTTCCAGATGGGCGGCGTCATCCTCGGCCTGTTCCCGCGCGCCAGCGCCGAGGAGGATTCCGGCATCGCCTTCGCCGAGGCGCCGTCGGCGGTCTATCTCGCCTACAACACCCGCTCCGACGCGGAAGTCGACGAGGTGCTTGCGATGGCCGAGAAGGCCGGCGGCCGCATCGTCAAGCCGGCCGGCCGCGCCTTCTGGGGCGGCTGGTACGGCTATTTCGCCGATGCCGACGGGCATGTCTGGGAAGTGGCGCACAATCCGGCCTTCCCGATCGCGGAAGACGGCACGATTTCGCTGCCCGCTTGATGGCTTACCGCAAGCAGCTGACGCGGCTCAAGTCACCCTATCTCAAGCGTATCCTGCTTGACCCGGCGCGGGTTGAGGATTGGGAAAAATATCCTTGGAACCTGCCGCTGTTTCGAAGCCGCGATTTCGAACTCGAATTCACCACGCCGATCACCATCATCGTCGGCGAGAACGGCACCGGCAAATCGACGCTGCTCGAGGCCATTGGCGCGCTGGCCGGCTATGATGAGGCAGGCGGCGGCAAGGGCTACCGCCCGGTCGACCATTCCGGCGCCATCGACACAAGCGGCGCCGCGCTGGCAAATACATTCCGCGGCCACTGGTTGCCGAAGGTCACCGCCGGCTGGTTCTTTCGAGCCGAATCCTTCTATTCCGTCGCCCGCTATCTCGACCAGGCTGCGCTGGAAGACCCCTTCGGGCCACCGCCGCCGGATTTCCTGTCCTGGTCGCATGGCGAGGGATTTATTCGCTTCTTCGAGGAGCGCTGCCGCAGGCAAGGCATCTATATTCTCGACGAGCCCGAAAGTGCGCTCTCTCCGTCTCGCCAGATCGAACTGCTCAAGATGCTGCGGCGTATGGATCAGTCATGCACGGCGCAGGTGATCATGGCGACGCATTCGCCGCTGCTGATGGCTTGTCCCGGCGCGCGGCTGTTCCGCATCAGTGGCTTCGGGCTCGACCCGACCGATTTTCGTGATACGGACCACTTCCGAATGATGCGCGATTTCAGCAATGACCCAGATGGTTTTCTGGCCGAGGCGTTGTATGAGGACAGGGCATGAACCACGATAGTTACGACAACGCCTACATCGCCGGCATCCTCAATTCGGTGAAGACCATCGCCATGGTCGGTGCATCAGCCAATGATGTGCGGCCGAGCTATTTCGTGCTGAAATACCTGCTGGCCAAGGGATATCAGGTGTTCCCGATCAATCCTGGCCAGGCCGGCAAGGAAATCCTCGGCCGGATGACCTATGCCAGGCTTGCCGATGTTCCGGAACCGATCGACATGGTCGATGTCTTCCGTGCGAGCGCGGCAGTGCCTGGTGTCGTCGACGAGGTGTTGCGGCTCGATCCCTTGCCGAAAGTCGTCTGGACGCAGCTTGGTATACGCCATGACGAAGCCGCCGCGCGCGCCGAAGCCGCCGGCGTCAAGGTGGTGATGAACCGCTGTCCCAAGATCGAGTACGGCAAGCTTTCAGGCGAGATCGGTTGGACCGGCGTCAATTCCGGCGTGCTGTCGTCGAAGAAGCCGCTGATGCGCCAGGGATTCCAGAGTTTCGGCGTGCGCCAGAAGTAGGCGAGGCGAAGGCGCAAAATTATTCCGGCCAGCGCCGTATTTTCCTTCTGCTTGATCGAAGGTTCGACGCCGAAGGGTATTTTCTTCTTTGCATTCCGGGTCCGCCTTCGCCAAGAATGCCCGGCGAATTTCAGAAGGTTTTTGAGGGAGGTTTTTCAGTGACCCGCACGCCTGGTTTCAACACGCTCGCCGTCCATGCCGGCGCCAAACCCGATCCGGCCACCGGCGCGCGCGCCACGCCGATCTACCAGACGACTTCCTTCGTCTTCGACGATGCCGATCACGCGGCCTCGCTGTTCGGACTGAAAGCCTTCGGCAACATCTATACCCGCATCATGAACCCGACGCAGGCCGTTCTGGAAGAGCGCATCGCCGCCCTCGAGGGCGGAACGGCCGCGCTTGCGGTCGCGTCCGGCCACGCCGCGCAGGTGATCGTGTTCCACAATCTGATGCAGCCGGGCGACAATTTCGTCGCCGCCAACAAGCTTTATGGCGGTTCGATCAACCAGTTCGGCCATGCCTTCAAGAACTTTGGCTGGGAAGTGCACTGGGCCGATACCAACGACATCTCGACCTTCGAAAGCCAGATCGACGACAGGACCAAGGCGATCTTCATCGAGAGCCTCGCCAATCCGGGCGGCACTTTCGTCGACATCGAGAAGATCGGCGACATCGCGCGCAAGCATGGCCTGCCGCTGATCGTCGACAACACGCTGGCCTCGCCCTACCTGATCCGGCCGATCGAGCACGGCGCCGATATCGTCGTCCATTCGCTGACCAAGTTCATCGGCGGCCACGGCAATTCCATCGGCGGCGCCATCGTCGATGGAGGCACGTTCGACTGGTCGAAGTCGGGCAAATACCCGATGCTGTCGGAACCGCGTCCCGAATATGGCGGCCTCGTGCTGCATGAAACCTTCGGCAATTTCGCTTTCGCCATCGCCGCGCGGGTGCTCGGCCTGCGCGATCTCGGCCCGGCGATCTCGCCCTTCAACGCCTTTCTCATCCTGACCGGGCTGGAAACCTTGCCGCTGCGCATGCAGCGTCACTGCGACAACGCGATTACGGTCGCCGGCTGGCTATCCAACCACCCCAAGATCGCTTGGGTGAACTATCCCGGCCTGCCGAGCGACAAGAACAATGCCTTGCAGAAAAAGTACTCGCCGCAAGGCGCCGGTGCCGTATTCACTTTTGGCCTCAAGGGCGGCTATGAGGCCGGCATCAAGTTCGTCGAGGCGTTGGAACTGTTCTCGCACCTGGCCAATGTCGGCGACACCAAGTCGCTGGTCATTCATCCGGCATCGACCACGCACCGCCAGCTTTCCGACGAGCAGAAGGTCAAGGCCGGAGCCGGCCCGGACACCGTGCGGCTTTCCGTCGGCATCGAGGACGTCACCGACATCGTTGCCGACCTCGAACAGGCACTCGCCAAGGTCTGATCTTTCACCGTCCCCCTTTAGGGAGCGGCGCGCAGCGCCGGGTTGGGGTGAGCCGCCCCAACCCCGGCTTTTGATGGAGACAGGTTCTTGTCCGCGCATTATCAGGCAATATCGACCGACGCCGTCGAACCCGAATCCGGCGCCCCGGCGCCGGACCGGCTGATCTCCGGCGACCCGAAATTCCGCACCTGGAATGTCGAGGAGCGGGACGGCGGCCTCTACGCCGGCATCTGGGAATCGACTCCCGGCAAGTGGCGCATCGTCTATGACGAATGGGAATTCTGCCACATCCTGTCAGGCGTTTCGGTGATCACGGAGGAGGGCGGCGAAGCGCGCACGGTCAAGGCCGGCGACAGCTTCGTGCTGAGGCCCGGCTTCAGGGGCAGCTGGGAAGTGCTTGAAACGACTCGCAAGGAGTATGTGATCAAGCTTTGATCACTTTGCCGCGCCCACCCTTATGAAGACAGTCTCGTCGCAGGCTCGTGACTGCTCACAAGCCGACGGCGAGCGTTTCCAGCCCATGGAAGTGATAGGTGTCGCGGAAGCGGGGCTGTTCGGCAAGATGGAGCTTCGAATGCCGATCGAACAAGGTTTTCAGCGATACCTGCAATTCGAGCCGGGCGAGCGGCGCACCGATGCAGAAATGGATGCCGGCGCCGAACGACACATTCTTCTGGTCCGCACGATCCGGCCGGAAGACCAGCGGTTCGGCAAAGGCGCCGGGGTCATGATTGGCCATGCCAAGCAGCAAACCGATCTTCTGGCCCGGCTGCACGACGATGCCGGGGGCGATTTCGATCTCCTGATAGGCATAGCGCATGAACATGTGCAGCGGGGCGTCGAAGCGCAGGCATTCCTCGACCGTTGCCGCGGTCGCTTCCGGTGAGGTGAAGAAACGGCGTGGGTCGCCGCCTTGCGCCAGGATCGAGCGGACCGCGTTGCCGGTCTGATGCACGGTCGCTTCATGGCCGGCGTTGAGCAGCAGGATCGCCGAGGACACCATCTCGTCCTCGGTCAGCTTCTGGCCGTCCTCCTGCGCCGAAATCAGCAGCGACAGCAAATCGTCGCCGGGGTTCCGGCGCCGATCGGTGACGTAGCCGCGCAGGAAATCGGCGAATTCGCTCGCCGCGAGGTTGGCCGTCTCCTCGGTTTCGCGCGTGCGGCCATGCATGTACATGGCCACCATCTTGTGCGACCAGCCGAGCAGTTGCGGTCCCATTTCGACCGGCACGCCGAGCATTTCGGCGATGATGGTGATCGGCAAAGGGGCGGCGAAGGCGGGCAACAGGTCGACAGGTCCGGTCGGATCGAAGCCGTCGATCAGTTCATTGGCCAGTACCTCGACACGCGGCCGCAGCCGTTCGACCTGCCGCGAGACGAAGGCGCGGTTGACCAGCGTCCGCAGCCGCGTGTGCACGGGCGGTTCCAGCTCAAGCATCGAATTAGCCTCGATGCCGTCGAAGGCGCTGAGATGGGTCCGGTCCTGGCCGGCGCCGCGGCTGTCGGGAATCCGGGCCGGGTTCTGGCGGCCGAATCGGCGGTCGCGCAGCAGCCGGTTGACGTCGTCGAAACCGCCAAAGCACCAGAAGCCGAATTCCTCCCAGAAGAATGCATTCGATGCGCCGTGCAGAAACCCGTAGGCCTCGTAGGGGTTCTGGAAGAAAGCCGGCTCGTGCGGGTCAAGCCTGAGGTGGCGCGTGGCTGGATCAAAGGCGAGATAAGGGAGCGTCAATTTGGTCATGCCAGATCCATAGCGCGGCTTGCCAGCCTCATTCCAGACCGTATGTTGGCGCCCGATAACCCAAGAATTGAGCCAGCCAGTGCGGCTGCGGAAAGTCCATCTGATGAATGTGATTGTTGTCGGCGCCGGTATTGCCGGTCTTTCCACCGCTTGGTCGCTGGTCAAGGCCGGCCACAGCGTTTCCATCGTCGAGCAGGGGCCGATCCCAAATCCGCTGGCCGCCTCGGGCGACCACCACCGCATCATCCGCCGCGCGTACCGGGCGGGAACCGGCTATGGCCGGCTGATCACCGAAGCCTATGAGGCCTGGGAAGAGATGTGGGGCGACCTCGGTGAGAACCATCTCGATGCGCGCGGATTTGTGTGCATTTCGCGCGAGCCGGGCGACGAGGCCGAGGAATACCGCGAGGGCCTGGAAGAAGGCAATTTTCCATTCGAACTGTTTGAATCCGACGCCGCAGCCGAGCGCTGGCCTTTCCTGGAGCCGGGCACATTCCGCTATGCCTATTTTTCGCCGGAAGGCGGCGCGCTGCATTGCCGCAAGATCGCTTCCGGCCTGGCAGCATGGCTGCGCGCCAACGGCGCCAACGTCTACGAGCACAGCAAGGTGACGAAGATCGATGCCGAGGCAGGCAACATCGTGCTCGCGTCCGGCGAGACGATGCAGGCCGACCGCATCGTGGTCGCTGCGGGCGCCTGGGTGCTGAAACTGTTTCCCGAACTGGGCGGCGAACTGAAGACGTACCGAACCGCGCTTGCCTATGTCGAGCCGCCGGCCGATCTCAAGGCGGCCTGGGACGCCGCGCCCGTTGTTCTCGACGTCGGCGGCAAGACTGACGGCTACGTGATCCCACCCTCCGGCGGCGCCGGCATGAAATTCGGTTCCGGGCTGCACCGCGTACCGACCAGCGACGCCGACTGGAACCGTCAGCCAGTACCGGGCGAGGGCGAGGCGATCCGCAACCTGTTCTCGCCGCCGATCGCGCGCATTGAGGATTATGAGGTGACCGAGGTCGTCACCTGCGCCTACACCTTCACCGAAGACGAGAAATTCCTCGCCCATGAGAAGGGCAAATGCCTTGTTGTCTCGGCCTGCTCGGGCCATGGCTACAAGTTCGGCGCGGCGGTCGGCCGGCGCGTTGCGGCCGCTATTGGTGACGGCGACGTCGTCGGCCTGAAGAAATGGCTGCGGGCGGAGGTGGCCTAACGGGCATTCCATATCAAACACTTCAACGAAGACCAATTTGGCAGACCTAAGATGGCCGCTTCCGTCGTAGCTCGGCGCATTTCGTTAAGCGACGCGGTTAAGAAATTGTTACGCAAATCGGCCCCGATGAGCGGGCGTCGGCCAGTGTAGCCACCCGCCGAAGCGAATCCTTGTCCAAAAGCTTGATTCGACTTACCCAGATGGCTAGGACGGGTCGGCCTTGCACAAGGATGAGCCGGCATCCTATTTACGCAATAACGATCCAGAACCGATTCTGTCCGAATTGCCTGCCTTCCCGGCGCCGGAATCCCCACCGCGAGATAAGAGATAACTGATGAAGAACCCCGTCGAAACCTACATGAACCTCGTTCCGATGGTGGTCGAACAGACCAATCGCGGCGAGCGGGCCTACGACATTTTCTCGCGCCTCCTCAAGGAGCGCATCATTTTCATCACCGGTCCGGTCGAGGACGGCATGGCGACGCTGGTCTGCGCGCAGCTGCTGTTCCTCGAAGCCGAGAATCCGAAGAAGGAAATCAACCTCTATATCAATTCGCCGGGCGGCGTCGTCACCTCTGGCATGGCGATCTACGACACCATGCAGTTCATCAAGCCGGCCGTGTCGACACTCTGCATCGGCCAGGCGGCCTCGATGGGCTCGCTGCTCCTGACCGCCGGCCACAAGGACATGCGCTTCGCCACGCCGAACGCCCGCATCATGGTTCACCAGCCCTCCGGGGGCTTCCAGGGGCAGGCTTCCGACATCGAGCGCCATGCCCAGGACATCATCAAGCTGAAGCGCCGCCTCAACGAGGTCTACGTCAAGCACACCGGAAAAAGCTACGAAGAGATTGAAAAGACGCTCGACCGTGACCATTTCATGACTGCGGACGAAGCCAGGGATTTCGGCCTCATCGACAAGGTCATTTCGTCGCGCGAGGCGGCCGAAGGGGCACTGGCATAAGGGCTTATCGGCAGTTGGCTGGCGGTATCACGCGCTTTTGGCGCGTCTTGCGGCATTTCGGCCACATTTGGCTGTTCCCTCGACGGTCGGGATTGCCTACGTTAAGGCTATGTTGATTTTCGACGGCTTAGCTTTGTGTGGGGTTGCTGCGAATCATTGCCACGTTTTCTGATTTGTGTTTCGTACGGAATACGTTGCGGGAGCCGGGACACTGGCGGCGGCGGATTCCCGCGATAGATTGAAGTTTGCGCCCTTTCAGCCAGACCATCGGCGGGCGGCCATGAAAGGACATGAAGATGAGCAAGGTCGGCAACAACAGCGGTGATTCCAAGAACACGCTCTATTGCTCGTTTTGCGGCAAGAGCCAGCACGAGGTACGCAAGCTGATCGCCGGTCCGACGGTCTTCATCTGCGACGAGTGCGTCGAGCTGTGCATGGACATCATCCGCGAGGAAAACAAAACCTCGATGGTGAAGTCGCGCGAAGGCGTGCCGACGCCGCAGGAGATCCTCAAGGTTCTCGACGATTATGTCATCGGCCAGCCTTACGCCAAGCGCGTGCTGTCGGTGGCCGTCCACAACCACTACAAGCGCCTTGCCCATGCCGGCAAGAACAACGATGTCGAGTTGGCAAAGTCCAACATCCTGCTGATCGGCCCGACCGGTTGCGGCAAGACCTTGCTCGCGCAGACACTGGCCCGCATCATCGACGTGCCGTTCACCATGGCTGACGCGACGACGCTGACCGAGGCCGGCTATGTCGGCGAGGATGTCGAGAACATCATCCTAAAGCTGCTCCAGTCGGCCGACTACAATGTCGAGCGGGCCCAGCGCGGCATCGTCTATATCGACGAGATCGACAAGATTTCGCGCAAGTCCGACAATCCCTCGATCACCCGCGATGTGTCGGGCGAGGGCGTGCAGCAGGCGCTGTTGAAGATCATGGAAGGCACCGTGGCCTCCGTGCCGCCGCAGGGCGGCAGGAAGCACCCGCAGCAGGAGTTCCTGCAGGTCGACACCGCCAACATCCTGTTCATCTGCGGCGGCGCTTTCGCCGGGCTGGACAAGATCATCTCGGATCGCGGCCGCAAGACGTCCATCGGCTTCGGCGCCGTCGTCGCTTCGCCAGAAGATCGCCGCACCGGCGACGTCTTCCGCCTGGTCGAGCCCGAGGATCTGCTGAAATTCGGCCTGATCCCAGAATTCGTCGGCCGTCTGCCGGTCCTGGCGACGCTGGAGGACCTCGACGAGCCGGCGCTGATCCAGATCCTGACCGAGCCGAAGAACGCGCTGGTCAAGCAGTACCAGCGACTGTTCGAGATGGAGAATGTCGACCTGACCTTCCACGAGAACGCGCTGTCGGCTATCGCCAAGCGCGCCATCGAGCGCAAGACCGGCGCGCGCGGCCTGCGTTCGATCATGGAAGCGATCCTGCTCGACACGATGTTCGAACTGCCGGCGCTCGAAGGCGTGCGCGAGGTGGTGATTTCGGAAGAGGTGGTGACCGGCAGCGCCCGGCCGCTCTACATCTATTCCGAACAGAAGGAAAAGAAGGGCAATGTCAGCGCCTGAGATGGCATCTTTTCCGATATTTTTGTGGAACGGCGCCTCGAGGGCGCCGTTTTGCTGTGAAGGGCATGCAGGCTGGTGACGGAGCGGATGTGCGGACCATGTTAACCCTTGATCTTTGGCACGCTTGCATCCACCTAACAGCAGAAGGCCGAGGTGCCCGATTTCTGTGCTGTAAAACTCCCGTCACAAACGGTGGTAGGCGGAACGATCCCCGGTCGTTAATATGAGATTCGCGGTTGGCTGATTGGCGGCCGCGATATGAAAGGTTGGACAATGGCCAAAATATCCAAGGCTCCCAGCGACGGCGTCTTCGCAGTCCTCCCACTGCGCGACATCGTGGTGTTCCCGCATATGATCGTTCCGCTCTTTGTCGGGCGTGAGAAATCGATCAAGGCTCTCGAAGAGGTGATGGGTCAGGAAAAGCAGATCCTGCTTGCCACCCAGATGAATGCCGCCGACGACGACCCCGAGCCTGATGCAATCTTCGACATCGGCACGCTCGCCAATGTGCTGCAATTGCTGAAGCTGCCCGACGGCACCGTCAAGGTGCTGGTCGAAGGCGCTTCGCGCGCGAAAATCACCGCGTTCACTGACCGTCCCGACTTCCACGAAGCCCGCGCCACGGCGCTGGTCGAGCCGGAAGAGGAAGAGGTCGAGGTCGAAGCGCTGGCTCGTTCCGTCGTCACCGACTTCGAGAACTACGTCAAGCTGAACAAGAAGATCTCGCCCGAAGTGGTGGGCGCCGCCAGCCAGATCGACGATTATTCCAAGCTCGCCGATACGGTCGCCTCGCATCTTGCCATCAAGATCCCCGAAAAGCAGGAAATGCTGGCCACGCTCTCGGTCAAGGAGCGGCTGGAAAAGGCGATGGGCTTCATGGAAGCCGAGATCTCCGTCCTGCAGGTGGAGAAGCGCATCCGCTCGCGCGTCAAGCGCCAGATGGAGAAGACGCAGCGCGAATACTACCTCAACGAGCAGATGAAGGCGATCCAGAAGGAGCTCGGCGAGGGCGAGGACGGCCGCGACGAGGCGGCCGAGATCGAGGCGCGCATCAAGAAGACCAAGCTCTCCAAGGAGGCCCGCGAAAAGGCGGAAGCCGAATTGAAGAAGCTGCGGACGATGTCGCCGATGTCGGCTGAATCGACCGTGGTGCGCAACTATCTCGATTGGCTGCTGTCGATCCCGTGGGGCAGGAACTCCAAGGTCAAGCAGGACCTGGCTTTCGCGCAGAACGTGCTCGACACCGATCATTTCGGTCTCGACAAGGTCAAGGACCGCATCGTCGAGTATCTTGCCGTGCAAAGCCGCCAGAAGAAGCTGAAGGGGCCGATCCTGTGCCTCGTCGGCCCTCCCGGCGTCGGCAAGACCTCGCTCGGCAAGTCGATCGCCAAGGCGACCGGTCGCGAATTCATCCGCATGGCGCTTGGCGGCGTGCGTGACGAAGCCGAGATTCGTGGCCATCGGCGCACCTATATCGGCTCGATGCCCGGCAAGGTCATCCAGTCGATGAAGAAGGCGAAGAAGTCCAATCCGCTCTTCCTGCTCGACGAGATCGACAAGATGGGCCAGGATTTCCGCGGCGATCCGTCGTCGGCGCTGCTCGAGGTGCTCGATCCCGAGCAGAACTCCACGTTCATGGACCACTATCTCGAGGTCGAATACGACCTGTCGAGCGTGATGTTCGTGACGACGGCGAACACGCTGAACATCCCTGCGCCCTTGATGGACCGCATGGAGATCATCCGCATCGCCGGCTACACCGAGGACGAGAAGATCGAAATCGCCAAGCGGCACCTGATGCCGAAGGTGGTCCGCGATCACGCGCTGCAGCCGAAGGAGTTCTCCGTCGGCGAGGACGCGATCCGCGCCATTATCCAGACTTACACCCGTGAAGCGGGCGTCAGAAGCCTGGAGCGCGAGCTGATGAAGCTCGGGCGCAAGGCGGTGACCGAGATCCTGAAGACGAAGAAGAAGACGGTGGACATCACGGCGGCGAACCTCGCCGATTACCTCGGTGTTCCGCGCTTCCGCTTCGGTCAGGTCGAGGCCGACGATCAGGTCGGTGTCGTCACTGGTCTTGCCTGGACGGAAGTCGGCGGCGAGCTGCTGACGGTCGAAGGTGTCATGATGCCCGGCAAGGGCCGCATGACGGTGACCGGCAATCTGCGCGACGTGATGAAGGAATCGATCTCGGCGGCGGCCTCCTATGTCCGCTCCCGCGCCCTTGATTTCGGCATCGAGCCGCCGCTGTTCGACAAGCGCGACATCCACGTCCACGTGCCGGAGGGCGCTACGCCCAAGGATGGACCGTCGGCTGGCGTGGCGATGGCGACCGCGATCATCTCTGTCCTGACCGGCATTCCGATCAAGGCCGATGTCGCGATGACCGGAGAGATCACGCTGCGCGGCAGGGTGCTGCCGATCGGTGGGCTGAAGGAGAAGCTGCTTGCCGCATTGCGCGGCGGCATCAAGAAGGTGCTGATCCCGGAAGACAACGCCAAGGATCTGGCGGATATTCCCGACAACGTGAAGAACGGCATGGAAATCATTCCGGTCGCGCGGGTCGGCGAGGTGTTGCGCCACGCGCTGGTGCGTATGCCGGAGCCGATCGAGTGGGTCGAACCTGTCAATCCTCCGGCCACGACGGACGCCGTGGATGAGGCCGGCAAAACGCTTGCGCATTAAAAATCGCTAAGGTTGCGCCGCACAAACAGAGAGCCGGGCTTCATGCCCGGCTTTTTCATGTGAAAAACCCCGGAATTCCGGGCTTTTTCCGCTTTTTCTCGGGCATTTCGACTTGGTTGTGGAGACGCTTCTTTCTAAAGTCCGTTTCCTGCCGGATGAGTCGTTAGTTCCGGTGTTCTCATGGAAGGGAATTTTTATGAACAAGAACGAATTGGTGTCCGCTGTCGCCGACGCCGCGAGCATCTCGAAGGGTGACGCGCAGTCGGCGGTCGATGCGGTATTCTCCGTCATCACCGGCGAACTGAAGAAGGGCGGCGATGTCCGGCTTGTCGGCTTTGGCAATTTCACCGTGTCACAGCGTGCGGCCTCGACCGGCCGCAATCCTCAGACCGGCGCCGAAGTGAAGATCCCGGCACGCACCGTGCCGAAGTTCTCGGCCGGCAAGGGCCTCAAGGACGCGGTCAACTAAGACCATTTCAGAGTTCAGAAAAGCCGGGCTTGCCCCGGCTTTTCTTTTTTGTGCAGGTGGACTCCGAAGCGGACGGGCTATGCGGTCGGTGCTTCAGGACGCATCAGACCTTCCTTCTTCAGGTCGGCCCAAAGCGCCGCTGGCAGCTTCGCGTCGAGCAGCGATCGATTGCTCTCGACCTCGCTCGGCCGCTGGCCGCCGGGGATGACCGAGACGACCGACGGATGCAGCAGCGGAAATTGCAGGGCCGCCTCGATCAAACGCACGTGATGGCGTTTGCAGACGCTCTCGATGGCGGCGACCCGGTCGAGGATGTCCTTGGGCGCTTCGGAATAATTGTAGTAGGCGCCGGGCTTCGGCCCCGTCGCCAGTATGCCGGAGTTGTAGGGGCCGCCGAGGACGATGCCGATGCCGCGCGCCTGGCAGAGCGGCAGGAAGGATGTCAGCGCCTCCTGCTCCAGCAGCGTGTAGCGCCCCGCAAGCAGGAACAGGTCGAAGTCGCCGCGCTCGGCCAATGTCTGGGCGACCTGCCATTCGTTGATGCCGCCGCCGAATGCCTTGATGACGCCCTGGTCGCGCAACGCCAGCAGCCCGTAATAGCCCGAGCGCATGAACTCATCGATGCGTCGGTCGGACGCCTCCTTGCTGCCATGGGTGAAGATGTCGACATCGTGCACGAAGAGGATGTCGATGCGGTCGACGCCCAGGCGCTCGAGCGAAGCTTCGAACGAACGCATGACGCCGTCATAGCTGTAGTCGTACACCTCGCGGCGCGACGGCGTGTCGAAGAACTTGCCGATGCCCGTGCGCTCTTCCGGCGGGCAGGCGCGCATGATGCGGCCGACCTTGCTCGACAGCACGTAGTCGTCGTGCTTCTTCGAGCGCAGGAAGGGATTGAGCCGCGTTTCCGACAGGCCAAGCCCGTAGAGCGGCGCGGTGTCGTAGTAGCGGCAGCCGGTCGCCCAGGCCGCTTCCAGCGTGGCATTGGCGTCCTCGTCCGAAACGGCGCGGTAGAGATTGCCGAGCGGCGCGGTGCCGAAGCCGAGCTCCGTAAAGCTGATGCCGCCATTGCCGATGCGGTCGAAATGCCGTGTCTTCATATCTGCCATTCCCGGTTCGATTTGTCCGAGTCGACACTATCATGCCTGTCGCCCGGCAAAAGCGCCGCGCAGCGTTGGACACGCATTTTCGCGGTTGCTAGCATGAACGAAATCAAGCTGTTCGTGGGAAAATCCCGGGACGATTTTGAGGAGGCTTGCCGTGAGCGATCGGAACGAAAACCTGTTCAACACCGCGCTTGGCGAACTCGGCGGCGTGCTGGCGCGCGTGGATGAAAGCCGGATCGACGCCGCTTGCGGGATGCTGGCCGGGACCGGCCGGATCGTCGTCTATGGCTGCGGCCGCGAAGCCTTGCAGGTCAAGGGTTTTGCCATGCGGCTCTATCATCTCGGCCTGCCGGTCTCGGTGGTCGGCGACATGACCACGCCGCCGCTGGGCAAGGGGGATGTTTTCCTCGTCAGCTCCGGGCCGGGCGAAACGTCGACAGTGCTGACCCTGATGCGGGTTGCCCACGACGCCGGCGCAACCAACCTGCTCGTGACCGCTCAGCTCGAGAGCAGCGCCGCAAGGCACGCCGATTTCACGCTCCTCATCCCGGCGCAAACCATGGCCGACGACCAGGGTTCGCAAAAGACATCGGTGCTGCCGATGGGCTCGGTATTCGAAGGCGCGCTGTTCCTGCTGTTCGAGGTGATGGTGCTGAAACTCAAGTCGCTGACCGGCACGTCGCCGGAAGCCATGCGCGCCCGCCACACCAATATGGAATAGTTCATGCGCTACGAACTGATGCTGCCCCACCAGATCCGCAAGGCGATCGCCGAGAACTGGCCGGTCGCACTGCCGCTTGGCGTGCTCGAATACCATGGCGAGCACATGGCCGTCGGCATGGACACGCTGGCGGTCGTCAAGACGCTGGAGCTGTTCGAGAAGGAGAGCGACATCGTCATCCTGCCGCCCTTCTACTATGGCGCGGCGAGCTACGCGGTAGCGCCGCCGGAAGGCAGCGGTTCGGTGCAGGTCGGCGGCAATCAACTGGCGCCTTTCGCGGAGGAATTGTTCTACAGCCTGCTGCGCATCGGCTTTCGCAACATCCATGCCATCGTCCATCACCAGACCGAGAACTTCGCCGCCGGCATGCCGACCGATCTCGCCTTCAAGACCGCCGGCCGCCAGGCCATCTTCCGCTTCCTCGAAAAGCAGCGCGGCGAAGGCTGGTGGGGATCTGACACCATGGCCGACTACTATGCCGGCCACGCCGCGGGTGAAAACTTCTTCAACTGGGTGCAGGTGCATCCGCTGATGCCGGCGGCGATGAACGGCAAGTACCCGTTCGACCATGCCGGCATCGGCGAGACATCCTTGATGCTGGCGCTGTGCCCGGAGGCCGTCGATGGCGCCCGCTTCGCCGACAATACGAGCTGGTACACGGCGAGCGCCAGGGATGCCTCTGCGGAACTCGGTCACCAGGGTGTCGCCATGATCATGGAGCACCTGCGCGCGATATTGTCCCGCTAACGGAGCGCAGTGCTCCATTGCCGGTATTGCAGCCGCCGAAGCTGCCAATCTCCCCGCAAGTGGGGGAGATGTCCGGTCCACCCTCCGCAGCAGCTGCGGAGGACGGGCAGGACAGAGGGGGCGCTGTCCCGCTGGCAAGACTGTTCACCCTCAGTGCCTGCGATGACGACGCTGCGAGCGCCGTCCCGCCCTACTTCACCGCTCCCGCGGTCATGCCCATGATCAGGTAGCGTTCGAGCGCGATGCCGATGACCGCCAGCGGTGCTATCGCCGCGGTGGCGAGGGCAGCCATCGACCACCAGTTGATGCCTTGCGAGCCGGTCTGGCTCGCCACCATGACAGGGATCGTCTTGGCGTCGGTCGAGGTCAACAGGGCGGCGAAGAAATATTCGTTCCAGCACAGCACCATCGCCAGGATGAAGGCCGCGACCATGCCTGGCAGCGCGATCGGCATGACGATGCGAAAGAACGCGCCCCAGATCGACAGCCCGTCGACAAGCGCTGCTTCCTCGAGCTCGACCGGGATCGAGTTGAACTGGTCGCGCATGATCCAGATGACGATCGGCAGCACCATCAGCGTGTAGAGCAGGATCAGCCCGATGCGGGTGTCGAGCAGCCCGACTTCGCGGTAGAGCACCAGGAAGGGCAGGGCCAGGACCACGGGCGGCAGGATGAGCTGCGACAGGAAGAAGAACGAGATGTCTTCGTTCTTGAACCAGGCGAAGTGGTAGCGATAGCGGGTGAGGCCGTAGGCCGCCAGGCTGCCGATGATGATGGCCAGGCTCGATGCGCCGACCGAGGTGATGACCGAATTCATGAAGCGCTTGAAAAACTCGTCGCGCACCGTGGAGGTCTGGGAGATCGAATCCGGCGACAGGCCGAGCGACCGCCAGCCCTTCCAGTCCGGCTGGAAATCGACGAAGGGGATCAGATGGCCCTGGGTGACGTCTACCGCCGATTTGAACGAGGTGGTTATCGTCCAGTAGATCGGAAACAGGCAGACGAAGGCCCAGAACACCAGCGCGCCATAGATGAAGACGCGGCTGGCGAGGAAGCTCGCCGGCGAGCGGATCTCGGAAACGGTATAGTCGGTGGTCTGGACGCTCATGATTCCGGAAGCTCAGTTGACGTTGCGCACGAAGCGGTTTGCGACCTTCAGCAGCCAGGTGACGAACACCACGATGATGACCAGATAGGCCATCGCCAGCATGGTGCCGTAGCCGACATTCGAGCGGTCGCGGTATTCGCGGTAGATGAAGCTGGAGACGGAATCGGTGGCACCGCCGGGGCCGCCCGAGGTGACCGTTATGATGATGTCGGCAAGCTTCAGCTTGAAGATGATGCGCAGGATCACCGCCGTTACCGAGACCGGCAGCATCAGCGGAAACGTGACCTGCCAGAAAGTCTGCCACGCCGTGGCGCCGTCGACGCGCGCCGCCTCCAGCACTTCGCGCGACATTGCCTGAAGGCCGGCGAGCAGCATGATCATCATGAACGGAATGAACGTCCAGGCGTCGAGTATCATGATCGAGATGCGGGCGATGATCGGGTCGCTGAAGAAGGCGGGATTTTCCCACCCGAGATGGCGCGCCAGCGTCGCGGCAGGCCCGAAACGGTATTCCATAAGCGATTTGCCGATCATCCACGACACCGCGACCGGCGACAGCATCAGCGGCATCAGGAAGACCACGCGGAAGAATTTACGCGCCCGGATCTGCGCGTTGAGCAGCAGCGCCAGCCCGAAGGCGATGATATATTCGACCAGCACCGCCAGCACGTAGAGCACCATGTTGAACAGCGCATTGCGGTAGTAGGGATCGCTCAGCATCTGCCAGAAATTGTCGAGCCCGTTGAACTTGCGGCCCGCGAACGAACTCAGGTTCCAGTCGGTGAGCGCGATGTAGAAACCGAACAAGGTCGGGAAGATCACCATGGCGATGGTGAACAGAAGCGCCGGCAGCAGGAACAGCGCGCGCTGGCCGTCCTCGCCGCGCGTCAGCACCTGGCCGATGCCGACCGCCACGCCCCACAGCACATAGGCATAGACGACGGGGCGCCAGGTCTCGAAGCCGATCGTGTCGACCTCGCTCTTGTAGAGGATCTGAACCAGGATCGTTGCCAGGAGGCCGAGGGTCGCCGCTGCCATCAGGCCCCAACCGAGGCGCTTGCGGCCAGGCGGGATCAGATCGATCGGTGCGGAATTTGCCGGCCACGCATTCGTGGTCGAAGTCTGGTCAGCCACGCCTCTCGCCTCTTCTGCGCAAAAACCGGCGGGAGCCGGTCAAAACACGGCCCGGCGACGACGTGTCGCCGGGCCGCGATCCTATCATGGGCCTGCCTACAAGCCGAGCGAGGCCTTATAGAGTTTGACCTGGTTGTCGCGGCCGATCTGGTCGGTCAGCTTCTCCCAGGCCGCGGCGATGGCGTCGGCGCCTTCCTGCGCTTTCATCTTGCCGGCGAAGGTGTTGGCCAGGATGTCCTCGGCGGCGGAATAGTACTGGAAGATGCCGGGGATGCGTGGCTCGATCGCCGCGTTGGGATGGTTGTAGCTGTCGCCTTCCGACTTGAGGTACGAGGTGATGAACGCCTCGTCGTAGCCGGCCGCCACCCATTCGGGAATGTCGAAATGCGAGTTGCGGTAGGGCTGGAAGCCCGACGGATACATTGCCGTCCAGATCGACAGGTCCTTGCCGCCGAGATGGGCGGCGGCGGACCATGCCGCCTTCTTCTTCTTCTCGTCGGCATCGACGCGGGCCATGACATAGACGCCCCAGCCGAGATAGGCGCAGTTCGGCGCGTAGTTCGGCCCGCTGGCGAGCTTGTCCCACTTGCCGGTCTTGGAATTGTAGACATCGTCCGAGCCCGGCAGGATCGAGAAGCCGGTGACATCGCCGATGACGGACGAGTCATTGGTCTTGACGTTCGAGCCGACGTCGCCCCACCAGGTGACCATGGAGCCCGTGCCGGCCAGGAACTGCTGGAAGGCAGTCGTGTTGGGGTCGGCGTTGATCTGGTCGGCGGGTTCGGACGGCAGCGCGTCGATGACGTCCTGGATGGCACGCACCCAGGCCGGATTGTTGACGCGCGGCTTCATCGTGTCGGCGTCGAACAGCCAGGCCTTGTCGTCGGGGTGCTTGGCATAGGCGGTGGCGCGGCTGCCGAGGAAATAGAAGCCGAAGCCGCCCCAGGGCTTTGGCGCGTCGAGATAGCCGTAGACGTCCTGGCCCTTGACCTGCTTGCCCTTGAGGAACTTAGTGACCGCCTGGACCTGCTGCCAGGTCTTCGGCACGCCCCATTCGCTTGTCTCCCCGCCGTCCTTCCAGGCCTTGGCGAGATCTGCATCGGCGAACACGTCGGTGCGGTAGTTGAAGTTGTGCGCGTCGCCGTCGACGGTCACGCGATATTGCTTGCCGTTCCAGGTGCCGACGGGCGGCTTGAGATAATTGACAAGATCGTCGAAATCGATCTGGGTCTTGACCCAGTCGGGCATCTCGGATGTCAGGCCCTTGCCGCAGACATCGCCTTCGAACGGCGCGCCCATCTCGATGATGTCGAAATCGACAGTGCCGGTGGCGATCGACTGCTGCAGGCGGGCATTGTAGTCGGCCTGCGCCAGGTCGATCCAGTTGATCTTGGCGCCGGTATAGGTCTCCCACGGCTTCAGGAAGCCACGGAACAGCACGTTGTGCAGGTTCTGGTTGTTCAACCCCATGAAGGTCAGTTCGACGCCTGCGAACTCGCCTTCCTTGACGTTGGCCTTGGTTGCTTCGAGGCAGAGTTCGCCGACCTTCTGGAAGTCGGCATCCGTCGGCTGGCCTTTGCCGACACCGGGGATCTGCAGGATCTTCGAGCGCAGCTCGCTGGCGGCGGACGCTGGACGCGTCAACGCGCCAAGCCCGGCGCCGGACGCGGCGGCAATCGCGGCCATGCTGGCCGCGCCCTTCAATATGTCACGCCGGGTCGCTCCCGCACGGATCATTTTTTCGTAAAGACCGACTCTCATCTACCATTCCTCCCAACAGCCATGAATTGAATTGCCAATCTCTCGGACGCCGAAACGTCAGCGGTCTCTTCGATAATAGAGGACGTGGGACCCCACCCTGCGTCGCCTGGAGTTCCGTTTTCCGGATGAGGTCCGGCATTCGGATCAGCGACCGTCACTATTCTCGCAACGGGATGGCGTGTCAACGAGGATGGATTTTTATCTATAAGGGACCGACTTGCCCTTGCCGTTCGCGTTGGCTAGCTTCACCGCAACGAAAGGGGGGGCAATGGCTCAAGTCGCGATCAGCAATGTGGCCAAGGCGTTCGGAACCGTGAAGGTTCTGCACGAAGTCAGCGTCGACATCGCAGACGGTCAGTTCGTGGTGCTGGTTGGCCCGTCGGGCTGCGGCAAGTCCACGCTGCTCAGAATGGTGGCCGGGCTGGAGACCGTCTCCGGCGGCACGATCGCCATCGGTGACCGCGTCGTCAACCATTTGCCGCCGGCCAAGCGCGACATCGCCATGGTGTTCCAGAACTACGCGCTCTATCCGCACAAGACGGTCGAGCAGAACATGGCTTTTGCCCTCAAGCTGCGCAAAACCGATCCGGCCGTGGTTGCCGAGCGGGTCAAGCGCGCCGCCGACATTCTCGATCTCGCCCCGTATCTCAAACGCTATCCCCGGCAGCTCTCGGGCGGCCAGCGCCAGCGCGTGGCCATGGGCCGCGCCATCGTGCGCAACCCGCAGGTGTTCCTGTTCGATGAGCCGCTCTCCAATCTTGACGCCAAGCTGCGCGTGCAGATGCGCACCGAGATCAAGGAACTGCACCAGCGGCTGAAGACCACCACCATCTACGTCACTCATGACCAGATCGAGGCCATGACCATGGCCGACAAGATCGTGGTCATGCGCGACGGCCGCATCGAACAGGTCGGCGCGCCGCTGGAACTGTTCGACCGGCCCGCCAATCTTTTCGTCGCCGGTTTCATCGGCTCGCCGTCGATGAACCTGCTCAAGGGCGTCGCGCGCAAGGGCGGCGTCGATATCGCCGGAACGATGTTCCCGGTCGCTCCCAGCAGCGCGGTTGAGGAAGGGCGCGGCGTCGTCTATGGCGTGCGCCCGGAACATCTCGAGATCCATCCCGATGGCGTGCCGGCGAAGATTTCGGTGGTCGAGCCGACCGGCTCGGAGACGCTGGTCTTCCTGCGTTTTGGCGACGGCGAGATGGTGGCGCTGTTCCGCGAGCGCCACGACTTCAAACCCGGCGACACGCTCAAGCTGAGGCCAAGGCTCGACCACATCCACCTGTTCGACGCCGAGACGGGCAAGCGTCTCTGATCTCAAAACGGACTTCACGAGGAATATCATGCTCAAAGGGATCGATCCTCTGCTTAATGCCGACGTGCTCCAGGCATTGCGGGCGATGGGCCATGGCGACGACCTGATCATCGCCGACACCAACTTCCCGTCCGATTCGGTGGCGCGCCAGACGGCGCTTGGCCGCCTGCTGCGCATCGATGCGCCGGCGGCCGATGTGGTCAGGGCGGTGCTGTCGCTTTACCCGCTGGACACGTTCGTCGATGATTCCGCGGCGCGCATGGAGATCGTCGGCAAGCCGGACGAGATTCCGGCCGTGCAGAAGGAAGTGCAGAAGGAGATCGATACGGCCGAGGGCAAGTCCTGGCCGATGCTGCCGGTCGAGCGCTATGCCTTCTACGAACGCGCCAAGCAGGCGTATTGCGTCATCCAGACCGGCGAGCGCCGCTTCTATGGTTGCTTCGCCTTCCGCAAGGGCGTCGTGCCGCCGGACGCGGAGTAGGGGCGTGGCCTCGGGCAAGCCGGTCGCCATGAAGCCTGTCGTGATCTTGGGCGTCTTCGTCGCCGACACCGCCTACAGGGCGCAGCGGCAGCCGCGCATGGGCGAGACCATTCTTGGCAATTCCTTCAAGCTCGGCCCCGGCGGCAAAGGGTCGAACCAGGCGGTCGCCGCCGGCAAGCTGGGCGCCGACGTCACGTTCCTCACCCGCCTCGGCGTCGATCCCTTCGCCGACATGGCGAGGCAGACCTGGGCGCAGGCAGGCGTCAAGGACGCCGTCATCGACACGCCGGACAGCTATACCGGCGCGGCTTACATCTTCGTCGAGGAGGGGAGCGGCAACAACGCCATCATCGTCAGCCCGGGTGCCGCCATGCTGATCTCACCCGAAGACATCGAAGCCAATGCCGAGCTGATCCGCACTGCCGGCGTCTTCGTCACGCAGCTCGAACAGCCGATCGATGCGGCGCTGCGGGCGCTGGAGATCGCGCGCGGGGCAGGGGTAACGACCATCCTCAACCCGGCTCCGGCGGCCACGCTGCCCGACCGCATCTACACACTGTGCGACTACCTCACGCCCAACGAGACGGAGGCGGAGGAATTGACCGGAATGAAGGTCTCCTCGGTCGACGATGCCCGCGCTGCCGCGGACAAACTGCTTGAGAAGGGCGTCGGCACCGTCATCGTCACGCTCGGCGACAAGGGCGCGCTTTTGCACACGAAGAATCGCTCCGAGCATGTCCCGGCCATCAGTGCGGGACCGGTGGTCGAAACGACAGGCGCCGGCGATGCCTTCAATGGCGGCTTTGCCGCAGCACTTTCGCGAGGCGTAGAGCCGCTGCAAGCGGTGCGCTTCGCCTGCGCCGTCGCTGGCATTTCGGTGACGCGGCTAGGCACGGCGCCGTCGATGCCGACGCTGCAAGAGGTCGAGGCGCTGCTGGCAAACCTTTGACAAGGCCGAGAAGTCGAACTCAAGCTCGAAAGGGCCAGATTTACCTCAGGCCTCGTGCAAGGAAGATTTTTTGACAATAACGTCGACATTTCTCCTATACCAAGGGTTTGTATCCCTTGAGAGAAATGGCGCGAGTGACGGGGCTCGAACCCGCGACCTCCGGCGTGACAGGCCGGCACTCTAACCAACTGAGCTACACCCGCGCATTGACGAGCACGTGTCAGCCGTGTTCGTCGTTGGGCCGGTGGATAAGGGGTTCGCCACCGGGTGTCAAGCGCACGAAACCATCATAACGGCAAACTGGAGAAGGTTTTTTGACAGCCGGCGTTTTGTCGGCAAAACCGGCCTGCAAACAGGACGTCGCCTGTTCATTTGGCCTTGCGAAGCCGGTTCCGACCGCTTAAAGCTCCGGCCCGGAGCGGGCGATTAGCTCAGTTGGTAGAGCGCTTCGTTTACACCGAAGATGTCGGCGGTTCGAGCCCGTCATCGCCCACCATTCCAGCCCCACATTCCAACATCGCCCAGACACAAAGCCGAGTCGCTCGCGACGCGGAGCCGTGATCAAGGCGGCACCATCCGAAAATCGTTACCTTCGGGCAGCAACTGCCCGCCATCGACGACGATCGTCGTGCCGGTGATGTAGCTGGCATCGCCGGAGGCCAGGAACAGGAAGGCATTGGCCACGTCGCGCGGGCTGCCGAGGCGGCCGAGCGGAATGGAGTCTTCCATGTTCTTGATGTAGGCGGCGCCGCGATGCAGCTCGATCGCTTCGGTCAGGATGTTGCCGGGTTCGACCCCATTGACGGTGATGCCGTAGCCGGAGAATTCCAGCGCCGCCGAACGGATGAAGCCGTTTATGCCAGCCTTGGTCGCTGCGTAGTGCCCGTGCCCCGGGCTGGTGACGTGCGGGCCGGTGATGGAGGAGGTGTAGAGCATGCGGCCGAAGCGCTGCGCCTTCATCGGCACCAGGGCGGCGCGGGTGGCGTTGAAGGTGCCGCGCAGATTGACGGCCATGACGCGATCCCAGTCGTCCGGACTGGTGTTTTCGATGAGTTGCCAGGGATAGATGCCGGCATTCTGCACGATGATGTCGAGGCGGCCGTAGCGGGCCAGCGCCAGCGCCACGGCGGCCTCGGCGTCGGCCATCAGCGAGATGTCGGTGCGGATGAAAGGAGAGCCGAGTTCGTCGGCGGTCGCCTGCCCGGCCTCGACCTCCGTGTCGGCCAGCACCAGCCTTGCTCCTTCTTCGGCGAAGCGCAGCGCGATGCCCTTGCCGATGCCGCGCGCGCCGCCGACGATCAGCGCGACCTTGTCCTGTAGCCGGTTGGTCATGCGAGCCGTCCTGTCATGCGAGTCGTTGGCGAATGGTTTGCTTGAACGCGTCGAGCAGCACCGCAGCCAGCACCAGCAGGCCATGGATGACCTGGGTGAAATTGGCGGGCAGGCCCATCAGGTTGATTGCCGTGTTGATGGCCGACAGCAAAAGCACGCCCGCATAGACGCCGGGCAGGGTGCCGACGCCGCCTTTCAGGCTGACGCCGCCGATGACGACAGCGGCGAAGGCGTTGAACAAAAGGCCGACGCCGAGATTGGCGGTGGCGCCCGAGGTGCGGATCGCCAGCAGCCAGCCGGCGAGGCCGGCGATGGCGCCGGCGAGCACAAAGGCGATGACCAGATTGCGGTTCACCCGGATGCCGGCGCGGAAGGTCGCAGTCTCGTTGCCGCCGATCATGATGAGATGCCGGCCAAACGGCGTCTTGGCCATGATCAGCGAGAAGACCACGAAACAGGCGATGGCGATCCAGGCGGTGAGCGGCAGGCCGATCAGCCGCTGGATGCCGAACCAGCGGATGGCCGGCGCCAGATCCTGCGCCGAGCGGCCGCCCGAAATGACCAGCACCAGGCCACGCACCCAGATGTAGGACGCCAGCGTGATGATGAAGGCGCTCATCTTGACCTTGACGACCAGGAACCCGTTGAACGCGCCGATGAGGCCGCCGACGGCCAATGCAACGAGCAGCGACACCGGAACCATCAGCCACTCCGGATGCAACTGCACGCCCATGCCGATGCCCGACGAGCAGAACAGGATGCCGACCGCCATGGCGCTGAGCGCCGCCACCGATTCGACCGACAGGTCCATGTGGCCGGCAATGATGACCAGCGCCAGGCCGATGGACATGACGCCCAGCACGCTGGAAGCCTCGATGATGTTGGCGAAGATGCCGAGCTGGAAATAGTTGGGAATGAAAAGCGAGAACATCACCAGCACGAAGACCAGCATGAACCAGACGAGATTGTCGAGAATGAACTCAAGGGCGTGGCGCGTGCGGGGGTTCATGAGCTGGTCCGGCTGGCCGCATGCCCCCGAAATCGGTTCGATTTCGGAAAAAATCATGCGCGGATTGGAGTTGTGGAGAATGGCTCCGGGCCGCCGGCCCGGAGCATTCGGCGACGTGCCTATTCGACCGGCTTGACGGTGTCCGTCGGCGGCTTCTGGTTGCCCCAGAAAGCTGGATTGTCGACGTTTTCCTTGGTGATGGCAGCGCCGGGGATTTTGATGTTCGGGCCCCAGGCTTCCTTGGTGACGGTCGATTTCAGGCCGAGCACATCATATTCGCCGGGCTTGATCTCTTGCTTGTTGGCGACCTTGTCCATGAACATGGCGACAGCCGCGGCTTGCGCGTAGAGCGGCTGCTCGACTTCGACGTTGAGCCAGCCCTTGCGGATCAGGTCCAGGCCAACAGGCGCGCCGTTCGAGCTCATCAGCATGACGTCGCCCGGCTTCTTGCCGGCGGCCTCGAGCGAGGCGACGGCAGCGACCGACAGGTGCGCGGCATGGCTGAAGATCAGGTCGATGTCGGGGTTGGCCAGCATCTGGTCGGCGACGATCGTGCCGGCATTGCTGGCTTCCCACTGCATGGCCGGGAGCGAGATGATCTTGACGTCCGGGAACGCCTTCATCTTCTCCTCGAAGCCCTTCTGGATGTCGAGCGTGTAAGGGTCGCCGGGATCGCCGAGCACCTGCAGCACCTTGCCCTTGACCGAGCCGTTCTTCGCCTTGAGCAGCTTCTCGGCCTGGTCAGCGGCGACGTAACCGATTTCGACCGTTCCCGCCACCGAGGTGAAGTCGGACGGCGTCGACGTGATCTGGCGGTCGAACTCGACCACCGGGATTCCGGCGGCGCGCGCGGCCTCGATCGACGGCTTCAGCGCGTTGAAATCGACGGCGGCCAGGATGATCGCCTTCGGCTTCAGCGCGATGACGTCGTTCATCTGCGACTGCTGAGCGTCGGTCTTGTTGTCTGCGTTCAGCGTCTTCATTTCGTAGCCGACCTGCTTCAGGAACAGCTCCAGCGCGCTGACCGAGCCGGTCTGGAACTCATCGAGCAATGTCGGCACCATATAGTAGACGATCCCCTTGGACTGGGCGAATGCCGGCGTGAGCGTGGCAAAGGCCAGTGCCAGGATACCGAAGATAGCAAGAAGTATTCGCTTCATGTCATTCGCTCCCTGTTGAGCCGGACCCCTCTTTGTCCCTCAGCCCGCCGGTCCGGCACCGGCGAGCGTCTCTCCGGTGATCATGTTGATCACCGCGTCGGGACTTGTCTTGTTGCGGGCAACGTCGCCCGCCACGACACCTTGCCGGATCACCACGATCCGGTCGGCGACCTGAAAAGCCTGCTGCATGATATGGGTGATGATGACGACGCCGATGCCCTGGTTCGCCACCTGGCGGATCATGTCGAGGCCGCGCCGCGTCTGCTCGACGCCGAGCGCTGCGAACGGTTCGTCGAGCAGGACCAGCTTGCCGCCCCAGTGCACGAACCGGTTGAGTTCGATGGCCTGCCGCTGGCCGCCCGAGAGGTGCTCGACATTGGTGCGCAGCGAGGGAATGCGGGTGCCGGCGCTGGCCAGCGCCTTTTCGACGACGGCCTCCATGGCGCGTTCATCGAGCACCGGAACGCCAAGAACCTTCCTGGTGATTTCGCGGCCCATGAAGAAATTGGCCACCACATCGACATTGGTGCACAGCGAAAGGTCCTGGTAGACCGTCTCGATGCCCGCGGCCTTGGCTTCTGCCGGCGTTTTGGCCAGGAACTCCTTGCCCTCGAACAGCATGCGGCCCGAGGTCGGCTCCAGCCCGCCGGCGATGATCTTGACCAGCGTCGACTTGCCGGCGCCGTTGTCGCCGAGCAGCGCCACGACCTCGCCCTTGCCGATCGAGAAGCTGATCCCCTTCAGCGCTTCGATCGCGCCATAGTTCTTAGTGACGTTGTCGAGCACCAGCAGGGGTTCGCTCATGCGGCAATCTCCTTGGCCGTCAGGAGGTCGCGCCCGCGTTCGCGCCCGGCGGTGAACATCTGGCCGAAGCGCGGCGACAGCACTCCGGAAACCGCAAGGGCGGCGGCGCCGCGCAACACCGAATGCTGTCCGCCGCGAGCGACCATGATGCGCGGCGTCGTGCGGTCCTTGCGCGCGGAGACGGAGTTGTGCAGGCCTGCCGCCGAACCAGCCAGCCGTTCGAGCAGGTCGGTGGACGCCAGCCCGCCAAGAATGACTGTTTCAGGGTCGAACAGATTCTCGATGATGGCGATGGCGTTGTGAAAAATCCTGCCGACTTCGGTGACCCAATCGGCCTCGCTGCCATTCCAGCGCCGAAGCGCTTCGAGCGAGAGGTATCTTTCGAGGCAGCCGCTATTGCCGCAGGGGCAAGGTTCGCCGCCGGGGACGACGGGGATATGTCCGATTTCGCCGGCGTTCCCCCAGGCGCCGCGCAAAGCGCCGCCGTCATGAACCATCACGCCGCCAAGGCCAACGCCGAAATAGAGATAGTAATATTCGGAAAAATCAGCGCCGAGGCCGTAGAGGCGCTCGCCCATGGCCGCGGCCGCCATATCGGTTTCAAAGAAGGCCGGCAGTCCGGTGGAGGCCGCCAGCCGCTCGCGCAGCGCCACGTCCTTCCAGCCGGTCATCGTGGTCGGGCCGACAAAGCTCATGGACTCGACGCCAAACGGACCGGGAAGCGCCATGCCGATGCCGATGACACGGCCGCCGGCACGCTTCGCCGTGAGATCGTGGACCATGGCGCCGATCTGTTCGAACGCGTGATCGGGCGCCGCGTTGGGGGCGTCGCGATGCGCGCTCTCGATCACGTCGCCGCTAAGATTGATGAGTGCCGCATCTATCCCGAGCGGCGTCAGATGGATGCCGACGGCGTAGCCGCCCTCCGGATTGATGCGCAGCGTCGCCGGCGGCAGCCCGCGGCCCTTGGGTTCCTCGCGCACGGACAGGATGTAGCCCTGTTCCTCGAGCTCGCGGACAATGGTCGATACGGTCTGCACGGTGAGCCCGACGCGCGTGGCGATATCGCCTCGGGCAATGGGACCGTGACGGCGGATGGACTCCAGCACGATGCGCCGGTTGTACGGCCGCCCGAACTCCTGATTGGTCCCTCGCAATGCCATGCTTGCGCCCCCAGCTGACGCAAGGTTCGCACCAAAGATTTATTCAGTCAAATGGAATTCAAAAATATTTTTGCAGTTGGACAATGCGTGCAACTTGGATGCCGTCAACCGAAATCCAGGTGCCTGTGAGCCATGGCCAGGAAAAGCCGCGGTTATCCAAGCGAACCGAAAAAAAGAATGAGGCAGCGAGGACGTGGCCCATCTGGATTGCCTGGGAGCCGGGACAGCGCTGGTCTCTGAATACGGGGGCGCCGACCAGATCCCGGCCTGCGTGGCTCAGAGATACTGGGCGACCTTCTTGCCGACGGTGAGGAAGCGCAAGGGATCGATCGCTTCGCCATTGTGACGGACTTCATAATGCAAATGCGGGCCGGTCGAGCGGCCGCTGCTGCCGGTCTTGCCGATGACGGCGCCGGCGTCCAGTTTCTCGCCGGCGGTCACGTCGATTTCGCTGAGATGCCCGTAGCGCGTCGCAAAGCCATTGCCGTGATCGACTTCCACCATGCGGCCATAGCCGCCGTTCCAGCCGGCCTTGGTGACGATGCCGGGCGCCGTGACCTTGGCGGCCATGCCGATCGGCGCCCTGAAGTCCATTCCCGAATGCAGCGCGGCGGTGCCGAGGAGGGGATCGGTGCGCACGCCGAACGGGCTGGTGACGGAGTGGCCGGGGGCTGGATTGGCAAGCGGCAGCTGGCGTGCTTCCTTCTTGAGGTGGTCGAGCGCGTCCAGCGCCTCGTCCAGTTCCTTGACCTTGCTGTCGAAGACCATCGAACTGTCGAGCGGGATCAGCGGTCCGCCGACATCGGTATCGTTCTTGCCGAAATCGCTGTCGACCGGCAGTCCGGCCGCCGCGAGCGCCTGCGTAATCGCGTCAGCGCTCTTGTAGGCGTTGTCGGCAAGCGTGCTGATGCGGCTGAGTTGCTCGCTCTCGATGGATTTCAGCGACTGGTTGATCGAGACGAACAGTCTGTCGGCACGATCGGCGGCCGAATCGCTGGGTAGTGGATCGGAGCGGGTCGACCACAATGAGAACGGCCTGGTGTCGCCGGCGCTAGGGGCTGCGCTCAGGCTTGCCAGCGCGTAGTTCCGAGCAGGCTGATCGATGCTGCCGGTCACTTCGGCGCGTTTGTCCGGTTTTCCGGCCGCTGCCGGATCCTCGGCCGGCGCCGTTCCGACTTCACCCTCGGCGCGTTCGAGCAGCGGGCCGAGGCGGCCATGGCGCTGGCTCAACTGGCTTTGGCGTTCAAGCAGTTCGCTGACCTTGGTTTCCATCAATTGCTGGTCGAGCAACTGGCGGCTGGTGATGCGGTCGACCTGGGCGCGAAGCGCGGAAATGCGGTCCTCGTAAGCCTGTTGCATGCGTGCCTGCCGCGCCGTGGTGGCGCCGATCAAGTCGTCGCGCAAGACGAGGTAGGAAGTAGCCAGGAGGTAGCCGATGGCGATGGCGGCCAGTGCCGAACCGATGAATGCCGCCAGCCACGGCCGGATCGTGAAGTGCCTGATCTCGTTGCCCCGGGCGATGATGACCGTATGCGGCTCCTTGCGCCTGCCGAAGACCGCTGACTGACCGGTTACGTTCACGGGACCAAGCTTTCGTTACGACACCACGACAGCTGGACTACACATTATTAAGGTTAACAAAGTTTTGCGGGACCGGTCGGTCGGTAACGAATGCTCGCGAGACGAGGTTGCAGGCGGCTATCGCTTCACGTTGGCCAATCGGCTTCCGAGCGCCGGTGCCGACTTCGACAATCGCCGCTTGTCCGCAGCGCCTTGAAATCGCGCGACGCCGCAGGATGCGTCAAAGCGCGCGGACGGCCTCCAGCACTTCCTCGGCATGACCCTTGACCCGGACCTTGCGCCAAATCCTGGCGATCCGGCCGTCGCGGCCGATCAGGAACGTCGCGCGCTCGACACCCATATACTTGCGGCCATACATCGATTTCTCGACCCACAGATGATAGGCTTCGATCACCTTGCGCTCCTCGTCGGCGGCGAGGTCGATGGTGAGATCGTATTTCGACTTGAACTTGTCATGTTTCTTGGCGCTGTCGGGCGACAGCCCGATCACCACGGCTCCGGCCTTCTCGAACTCCGGCTTCAGCTGCGAAAAGCTGATTGCTTCTTGCGTGCAGCTCGTCGTGTCGTCCTGCGGATAGAAATAGAGGACGACGGGCTTTCCGGCGCATGCCGCCAGGTTGAGCGAGCCGCCGCCATCCCGGGGCAGCTCGAACTGCGGCGCAAGGTCGCCTACGTCGAGGTCAGCCATACCGATGCCCTTGTTTGAGGTTACGCGCGAAGCCACACCGATATAGTGTCGAGCGGGGATTCGTCCACGAGCGAATTCGTACAACGGAAGATGGCGTGGATCAGGAGCAACCGCAGCACGAAAAGATCAGGTTCAGGCGGGATGAAATTACCGACCTGGGGGCCTTGCCGTCCGCCTGCCGGATCCCGCCGCTCGGCCAGGCACGGATCGGACGCGGCTTTCGCATCCTGGCGCGTGTGTTCGCCGGTTTCGCCAGCCTGGTTTTGCTGGTGGCGGTCCTTGTCTACATGGTCGGTGTTTCCGGCGTCGGCTCCGATCGCCTTCAGGCCGAAGCGGAAACCGCCATCGAGAAACTCGCCGGCGTCGATGTCGACGTCTCGGTCGGTCCGGCGCGCATCACCCTTGACGGGTCGAGTTTCGTGGCCTTGCAGGTCAGCGATGTCAGCCTGAAAACGGCAAATGGCAAGCCGATGGCAAATGCCGGCCGCGTGCGCTTCGGCGTGCGCCTGATCCCGCTGCTCTGGGGCGATGTGCGGCTGACCAGCGCCAGGATCTCCGATGCGCGCATCGTCGTGGCGGCGATGCCTTCCGGCGGCGATTGGACCGCCGCCCTGCGCAACGAAAGTGGGCTCATCGATCCGGAGAAACTGTCCGATGCGGTGTTCGGCAACGTCCATCGCGCGCTCGACGCCGTGCGGGAAGATTCGATGCGCCGGATCGATCTCAGCAATGTCGAATTCGTTCTGCCCGACAGCGGGGCGGTCAAGATGGTCAGGATCGCCGACGCCACCGTCGAGCAATCGGGGCCGGGCGGCATGGAGTTTTCGTCCGAAGTGGACGTCGACGGCAGGACGGTTGCCGTTACCGCTTCCGCCAGCCGCGATATCGCCGCGCACCGGATAACGGCGCTGGATGCCGATATCGATCTGGCGGATGCCAAAGATCTGGTGGATGCCGGCGGCACCAAGGCCGGCGCCGGCAGGCTGGGTGCGGTTACGCTGAAGCTGACGGGATCGGAAGGATCGGGCGCCAATGTCTCGCGGCTGACGGCCGGTCTGTCGTCGACCGGTTCCGTGCTCGATCTTGGCACACGCGGGCTGCTGCCGGCCGACGTCGATGTCAATGCCACGCTTGTCCATGGCAGCAACAAGATCCAGGTGGACAGGCTGCTGCTGAAGACCGGCCGATCGACATTCGATTTTGCCGGTTCGGTCGGCCCGAAGCCTGCGACGGGGGCGGCGGGTGAGGAGGCCTCCTACCGCTACGACCTGACCAGCGACGGTTCGAAGCTCGCGCCATCGGAATCGCCGGAGCCCGCGCTCACTTTCCTCGCTCGCATTGCCGGCGTCTACCAGCCCGTAAGCCACAAGGTTGTGGCCGAGCAGATCGCGATTCGTTCGGATTCCAGCGGCGAGGTGCTGGGAACCGCAGCGGTGAAACTCGTCGACGGCAAGGCGCCTGGAATCAATGTGGCGCTCAACATCCACAACATGCCGGTCTCGCACGTCAAGCAGCTTTGGCCGTGGTTTTCGGCGCGCAATGCGCGGCTCTGGGTGCTGAACAATCTGTTCGGCGGGCGCGTCGTCGACGCCAATCTTCAGTTCCAGGTCGTGCCGGACCGTCTTGGCAACGGCGTGCCCCTTTCGGCGGACGAAGTGTTCGGCCGCTTTCAGATCGAGGGATCGCGTTTCGACACGGCTGGCCGCATTCCGCCGATCCGCGATGCGGTCGGTATGGTCGCCTTCCACGGCAACGACGTCGACATCTCCCTGTCCTCGGGCACCGTCTTCATGCCGAGCGGGCGCACGGTGGCGGCCAGCAACGGCACGCTGACCGTCAAGGCGGCCAACCGTCCGCCGGTCGTCGGCGCGCTCGACATCGACGTCGAAGGCGAAGCGTCGGCCGTCGCCGAACTGGCGTCCTACGATCCGATCAACGCCATGCGTCATGTCGGCCTGCTGCCGGAGGACCTCTCCGGCAGCGTCACCGGCCATGTCAAGGCCGATATACCGTTGCAGTCCGGCGTCGACAGCTCGAAGCTCGATTGGCTGGTGTCGCTCAATTATAGCGGCCTGTCCCTGGCCAAGCCCTTCGAGGGGCAGGCCGTGACGGATGCCGACGGCTCGATCACGGTCGATCGCGAAAAGGCCGTGATCTCCGCCAAGGCATTGCTGAACGGCATCCCGGCCGAACTCGACCTGGTGGAGCCGCTGGAAGACGATGGACCGGCGCGCAGCCGCAAGGTGGCTTTGGTGATCGACGATAAGATCCGTGCCGCGGCGATGCCCGGCCTGACGCCGTTGCTTTCCGGGACAATAAAGGTCGCAATCGACAAGAGCGGCAATGGCGACCAGAACGTCTCGGCCGATCTCACCAACGCCCGGCTGGACATCCCCTGGGCGGGTTGGAGCAAGGGGGCAGGGGTCCCCGCCAACGTCGCATTCGTCATGACCAAATCCGGCGATACCACGACGCTGTCCCACTTCGACCTCGACGGCAAGAGTTTCTCCGTCCACGGCAGCGTCGTGTTGGTCAACGGCGCCTTGTCGTCGGCAAGATTCGGCAAGGTCACCCTGAACAGGGGCGACGATGTCGCGGTGTCGGTGAAGCGATCGGGCAAGGGCTATGCGGTCGACATATCAGGCAGCGCGCTCGATGCCCGCTCGCTCATCAAGCAGTTCACCTCGGACGTCGACACCGCGACCAAGACCACGGGTTCCGACGCCATTTCCGTCAGCGCCGATGTCGATCGGCTGACTGGCTTCCACGACGAGCAACTGTCCAACCTGAAACTCGACTACAGCGCGGCGGGCTCGAGGGTGAACGGGCTAAAGGTCACTGCCACGGCAAGTTCCGGTGCCGCCATAACCATCAACAATACGACCGGCAATGGGCGACGCGCGCTCAACGTGCAGTCGGCGGACGCTGGCGCAATCCTGAGATTCCTCAACGTCTACGAGCATATGGAAGGCGGGTCGATCACGCTGGCGCTGGCGGGAGCCACCGACGGGCCGATGAAGGGCAAGGTCGACACCAGCAACTTCTTTATCGTCAACGAGCCGAAGCTCGCCTCGATTGTCTCCACCACGCCGGCCGGCGACAACCGCAGCCTCAACCAGGCGGTGAAGGGCAATCTCGACACCTCGCGGGTCAAGTTCGAGCGCGGCTACGCCGAAATCGAAAAGGGCGGCGGTTACCTCAAGCTGGCCAATGGCGTGCTGCGCGGCCCCCGCATCGGCACGACGTTCCAGGGCACGCTCTACGACCAGGACAACAACATGGACATGACCGGCACCTTCATGCCGGTCTACGGCCTCAACCGCATCTTCGGCGAACTGCCCATCGTCGGCGCGCTGCTTGGCAATGGCCGCGACCGCGGCCTGATCGGCGTCACCTACCGGCTCAGGGGCAATGCCAACAAGCCCTTGCTGGACATCAATCCGCTCTCGGTCATCGCGCCCGGGATTTTCAGGTCGATCTTCGAGTACCGGTGAGGCCGGTTGCCCAAAGCATGCCTACAGGAGCCAGCATCGGAACCCTTGACCAACTGAGCAACAAGAAGAGGGCATGAGCCTGGTTTAAATGCCGCAGCAGGGGGCGATCACGGGCTCGGGACTTGCAAAAGCCGCACTTTGCCGTCAGCCTGAGCCGACAATGGCACGGCTTTCGCCAAAACATCTCGCTGTCATGCTCCTCGCGGTCTTTCTGGCCGCGGGGTTCAGTCTGTCTGCTGCTCAAGCTGGCCTCATGTCGGCTACCATGGCAAGCGGCATGGCCATGGCCGCCGATGCCGGCATGGGCGCCGGCGGCGCAATGAAGGGCGATTGCAACGCGTGCCTCAAGGACATGGCTGACAAAGGTAGCCTCAAGCAGTGTCCACCTGTCTGCATTGCGCCGATGCTCGGTGTGCTACCGCAAGATCTTGCCGTGACGATGGCGCTGCGCCCGCAGCAGCTGTCGGCGCAGCCCACCCCGTTCCTGCACGGGCGAAGTTCCCCGCCCGACCCATTCCCTCCCAGACCCGGCGCCTGACGCCGTTTCAGCCGCAACACGGCTGATCCCCGGCGCCTGATCGCCTGCGTTGCGCGCTCTCGCGCCGCGGGCGCGCATAGCAGTCTAGTTCGATGCCGAACCGCTCGCCATCGGTCGAGATCGCAAAAGGGTTTGAAGTGAATCACGATTTCCATTGCACTATGTCGCGCCGTGGGTTTCTGGCGACCGTGGCGGGTGCCGCCGTATCCGCGTCGATGCGCGCCGCCCGCGCCTCCGCCGTCGACGAACGCCAAATCAAGATCGCGCCCGGCGAAGCCCGGCTGAACGGCGTGGACAATCCCTCCACCGCCGTCTGGACTTATAACGGCACCGTTCCCGGTCCGGCGTTGCGGCTCAGGCAAGGCCAACCGGTCCGCATCGCCGTCGAGAACGGGCTGGACGAGGAGACCACCGTCCACTGGCACGGCATCCGCCTGCCGAATGCCATGGACGGCGTGCCGGGGCTCACCCAGAGGCCGATCAAGCCCGGCGAAAGCTTCGTCTACGAGTTCACGCCGCCGGATGCCGGCACCTTCTGGTATCATCCGCATGCCGACAGCCTGGTACAGATCGGTCGCGGGCTGGCCGGCCCGCTGATCGTCGAGGAGGCCGAGCCCGTCGCCTTCGACCGCGACCTGCTGTGGCTGCTGCAAGACTGGCGGCTTACTAAAGACGGCCAGGTCGCCGGCGGCTTCGGCAGCATGATGGATGCCTCGATGTCCGGCCGCGTTGGCAACCTCGTCACCGTCAACGGGCAGGCGCAGCCCGATCAAGCCGTGAGGGCCGGCGAACGCGTCCGGCTGCGGCTTGCCAATGCCTCGGTTGCCCGCTTGATGGCGCTGCGCTTCGAAGGACACCGGCCGGTCGTCGTCGCCGTCGACGGCCAACCCTGCGTCCCGCACGAGCCGGAGAACGGCCGTGTCGTGCTGGCGCCGGCAATGCGCGTCGATATCGTGCTCGACATGCAGGGCGACCCCGGCAGCCGCCACGCCACGATCGACGACTTCTACGACGGCCTTGCCTACACATTGGTCAATCTTGCCTATGAGAAGGGGCCCCCGCTCAGGGCGCACCGGCTCGATGCGCCTGTCGGCCTGCCACGCAATCCACTGTCAGCGCCCGACCTCGCCAAAGCCGTGCGCCAGGAGATCGTGCTGCAGGGCGGCATGATGGGTGGCGGCAAGCTCGCCGGGATGGGCGGCATGATGAGCATGGGCATGCCCGGCATGAACGGCGGAGCCGCCTGGGCGATCAACGGCATGTCGATGACCGGCGACGGCCATGCCGGCATGGCGCCGCAGTTCACGCTCGAACGCGGCACCACCTGTCGCCTCACCATGCGCAACGAAACCGCCTGGTGGCACCCGATGCATGTCCACGGCTTCAGCCTGTCGGTGCTCACTCGCAACGGTTCGCCGGTACCACACCGGCAATGGCAGGACACGGTGCTGCTGGCGCCGAAGGATACGGTCGAGTGCGCCTTCGTCGCCGACAATCCCGGCGACTGGATGCTGCATTGCCATGTCGCCGACCACCAGATGGCTGGCCTGATGACCGTGTTCCGGGTGACCTGATTTTCAATCCAACCCATCAACCAAGGAGAACTGCAAAATGAAACTCACCTACGCGCTGACCGCCTTTGGCCTCGCAATCGCAATGCCGCTGCCGGCGCTTGCCGCGACGATCGAAGCGGTGATGTACAAGAATCCGCAATGCAGCTGCTGCGAGGCCTATGCCGCCTATCTCGAGCAGAACGGCTTCAAGGTCGACGTCAAGCCTGTCAACAATCTCTCCCAGATCAGCGGAGACGCCGGCGTGCCGGCCGATCTCGAAGGCTGCCACACGATGATGGTCGACGGCTATGTCATCGATGGCCTGGTGCCGGTCGACGTCGTCAAGAAGCTGCTTACCGAAAGACCGGCCATTGCCGGCATCACGCTCGCCGGAATGCCGGCCGGCGCGCCCGGCATGGGTGGCGAGAAGGATGGAACCTGGACGATCTACGCCTTCACCAAGGATGGCAAGGCGCCGACCGTCTATGCGACGCAATGAGCGCCCATGACCGCACGCAAACTGGCCCTGGCCCTATCGGCGATACTGCTCGCGACCTCGCTGCCCGCAACGGCGGTCGAGGCGCCGCAGAACTTCGCCGTTCTCGACACGCCCGCCGCCGTGCCGGAGATCGGCTTCGCGGACGCCGCCGGCCAGCCGAGGACGCTCGCTGACTATTCCGGCAAGGTGGTGCTGCTGAACATCTGGGCGACATGGTGCGCGCCCTGCCGTCAGGAAATGCCGACGCTCGACAGGCTGCAGGCCAAGCTCGGCGGGCCGGATTTCGAGGTCGTTGCGCTGTCGATGGACCGCAAAGGTCCCGACGCCGTGAGGAAATTCTTCGCCGAGACCGGCGTCACGCACCTCGCGCTCAACATCGACACCTCGGCCAAGGCGATGTTCACGCTTGGCGCCGTCGGCCTTCCAATGACGCTGCTGATCGACCGGCGCGGCAAGGAAATCGGCCGGCTGATCGGCCCGGCCGAATGGGACGCACCCGACATAGTCGAGTTCATCGGCGGCCGCATCGCCGCCGATCAGAAGGAAAAATGAACGATGCTTGTTCGGACACGGCACAAGCCGGCGGATCGTTGTCGCTTACCGGGTTGCATGCGCTTGCTGCTTGGCCTGATCGCGCTCGCGGCCGTCGGCTTCGTCCACGGCGCCCGGGCACATTCGCTGGCCGACATCGACGCCATGCTGCAGGGCGACGAGAAATATTTCCAGCCGATCGACAAGACGATGCCGGACTTCACGCTGCGCAGCGCCGACGGGCGCGTGGTGCGGCCGGCCGATCTCGCCGGCAAGGTTGTCGTGCTCCATTTCATCTACACCTCATGTCCAGACGTTTGCGCGCTGCATGCCGAGAAGATCGCCGAAGTCCAGAAAATGGTGAACTCGACGCCGATGAAGGATCGAGTTGTCTTCATCAGCATCACCACCGACCCGCGGAAAGACACGCCCGAGGTGCTGAAGACCTATGGGCCGACGCATGGGCTCGACCCGGTCAATTGGCTGTTCCTGACCACCGCCCTGGGCCAGCCGGAAGATGCGACCCGCAAATTGGCGGAGTCCTTTGGACACAAGTTCACCCTCACCGAAGACGGCTACCAGATGCACGGCATCGTCACCCATGTGATCGACGCGGAGGGCCGGTGGAGGGCGAATTTCCACGGGCTGAACTTCGCTCCGCTCAACCTCGTCACCCTCGTCAACGCGCTGACCAACAACCTCGAGCGCACGCACCACGAGCAGGACGAGGGCTGGCTGGCGAAACTGAAGAACTTACTGTGAGGCAGGCCCACCGCTTTCGAAAAGGGAAAGGGAAGCATATGTTGACCAAGGCGCACACGAGCCGGTTTTTCGGACGCATCTTCCGCACTATCCTGATTGCGGGCGTGACAGGATGGTTTCTGCTCAATCCAGGCGTTCAGAGCTTCGAACGATCGGCGCTTGCAGCCGGCGAAACGTTCCAGGACCAGCTCGACCAGCGGATCCATGACTATATCCTCGCGCATCCGGAAGTTCTCGTGCAGGCATTGCAAAGCCTGGACCAGCGCCAGCGCGAAGCGGATGCGGCCGAGGCCAGGAAGGTGCTTAAGGAACGCGCGGACGACATCTTCCGCGACAAGCAAAGCCCCATCGGCGGCAATGCGCAAGGCAATGTCACCCTGGTCGAATTCTTCGACTACAATTGCCCTTACTGCCGTGTGATGGCGCCGATCATGGACCAGGCGGTGGCCGACGATCCACAACTCAGGATCGTCTACAAGGAATTCCCCGTTCTCGGTCCGGATTCGGTGTTCGCGGCCAAGGCGGCGCTCGCCGCCGACAAGCAAGGCAAGTACGCGGCCTTTCACAAGGCGCTCTACGGAGCGAAGACAAGAGTGACAGAGGCGGTTGTGCTCAGGGTCGCCGACAAGGCCGGGCTGGACGTCGAGCGCATGAAGACGGACATGCGGCAGCCCGACATCCAGGCAATGATTGATCGCAACACGGAACTGGCCCAGGCGCTGAGAATCTCAGGAACGCCGGGCTTCGTCGCCGGCGACCGGATATTTCCCGGCGCGACCGATCTTGCGACGCTGAAGCAACTCGTCGAACAAGCGAGGACCGGAAAATGATCAACACCCCAAGTCGGCGCACCATTGTTTTTGGCGTGTTTGGCGTTGCTACGGCTGCGGGCTTTCTGGCGCGACCCGCTTCGGCCGTCGCCTTCGAGGATCGGGAATTAGCAAAGCGCTTCAGGGATCTAAGCCAGAACGGCAACAGTACCTGCTCTGCCAAGTTCACGGAGTCGATCGCCAGTATGCCGCCGATGGCGCGCATCAAAGGGTCGTGCTGCAGCCCGATGGACTTGAAGCGCTATGGCGAGCAGGTGAAAGGGCTGGTCAAATATCGATCCATCCCGATGATCCCCACTGATCCATACGACATACCGGCGGCGACAGCGCAGCAGATGCTGCCGTATTACGATCTCAAGCTCACCGGCGATGAGCAGAAGAGCTACGACTACGCGATGGCCAATTCCGAGGAGAAAGGTCCCTGCTGCTGCCCATGCTGGCGCTGGAAGGTGTACGGCGGACTGGCGAAATACCTGATCCACGAGCATGGCTTCGACGGCAATCAGATCGTCGATGTGTGGGATCTTTCCGACGGCTGCGGCGGAGCGATGTAATGTAGGCTTGCCGGGAAGATGGCATTCCGCCCGCTGAGCGCCGCCGCTCGCCAACCGGAATCCTCGTCGCCTTGACGGGCTTGCGCGGCGACCTAGTTCACCCTGCAATCGCCGAAGCGCGCCGGCGAGGCTGGCTCTCGTCACCCATGGAGGATGATTGCCATGATGGATGGCTCGGCTTAGATGATGGGCGGCATGGCGCTCATTTGGGTCCTGGTTTTCATCACGCTTGTGCTCGGTATAGCCGCGCTGGTCAAATACCTGCGAAGCTGATCCAATTTGGCTCAGACCGGCCGCACCAGAATGTGCTTTTTCCTGCCGAGTGAAAGCTTTACGACGTTTTCCGGACTCAAATCCTGAGATGTCACCAGCCGGCGCTCGTCGCTGACCGGCTGGTCGTTCAGGCGCACGGCGCCACCTTGCACATGCCGCCGCGCCTCACCATTCGACGCCGCCAGCCCGGCGGTTACGAGCAGCGACAACACGCCAAGCCCGGCTTCAAGCGCTGCCTTGTCCACCTCGACGGTCGGCAGGGTTTCAGCGAGCGCGCCTTCCTCGAACGTCTTGCGCGCCGTGTCGCTGGCTTGTTCGGCGGCAGCACGACCGTGCAGCAAGCCGGTGATCTCGGTGGCAAGCACCTTCTTCGCCTCGTTGATCTCGGATCCGCCGAGTTGCTCCAGGCGCGCGACTTCGCCCAACGGCAGCGTCGTATAAAGTTTCAGGAAACGGCCGACGTCGGCATCCTCGGTGTTGCGCCAGTATTGCCAGAATTCGTAGGGGCTCAGCATGTCCGCATCGAGCCAGACCGCGCCCGAGGCCGACTTGCCCATCTTGGCGCCGGATGAGGTGGTGAGCAACGGCGTGGTCAGCGCATAGAGTTGCGCGTCCTCCATGCGGCGGCCGAGATCGATGCCGTTGATGATGTTGCCCCACTGGTCGGAGCCGCCCATCTGCAAGCGGCAGCCGAGGCGCTTGTGGAGCTCGACGAAATCATAGGCCTGCAGGATCATGTAGTTGAATTCGAGGAACGACAGCGACTGCTCGCGATCGAGCCGGAGCTTGACGGAATCGAACGCGAGCATGCGATTGACGGAAAAGTGACGGCCGACGTCGCGCAGGAAATTGACGTAGTTGATCTCCATCAGCCAGTCGGCATTGTTGACCATGATAGCGTCATTCGGGCCGCTTCCAAATTTGAGGTACGGCATGAAGTTGCGGCGGATGCCGGCGAGATTGTCGTCGATATCCTGCGGGGTCAGGAGCTTGCGAGCCTCGTCCTTGAAGGACGGGTCGCCGATCATCGAGGTGCCGCCGCCCATCAGCGCGATCGGCCGATGACCCGTCTGCTGCAGCCAGTGCAGCATCATGATCTGGATCAGCGAGCCGGCATGCAGGCTCTTGGCGGTCGCGTCGAAGCCGATATAGGCCGTCACCGTCTCCGTGGCGAAGAGATTGTCGAGGCCGGAATCATCCGAAGTCTGGTGGATGAAACCGCGCTCGTTCATCGTGCGCAGGAAATCGGACTTGAAGGCAGGCATGTTTTCTTTCCCGAAAGCGCCCGGCCGGTCCGGCGCGGGCGTATGTGAACGCGCGCGTTTAGCATCCAAGCGCGATCAGCAAAAGTGGAATCCCGGTTTTGCGTTGGATCGCGCGTCGACGAGGGGTCGCGATCAGCAAAAGTGGAATCCGGTTTTGCGTTGGATCTGGCGCCGAGGTTGTAGGACGCGGAGGCGATCACCCGTTGTTGAAACGCTGCAACGCGCCTTCCGGCGCGAATGCTTGCTTCATTGTTTCGGCTGGCGTAATGAGGCGCGCGCCAAAAGGTCCTTGCAGCCCACGACCTCAAGCGGCACCGCACGGCATCGACCCAATGCCATATCCGACGACAGAGCCCCACGCGACATGCCGGACGCATTGATATCCATCGTCATTCCTTGCAGGAACGAGGCGGCGAACCTGCCGCTGCTGATCGACGAGATCGAGGCGGCGATGGCCGGGCGCGACTTCGAACTGATCATCGTCAATGACGGTTCGACCGACGAAACCACTGCCGTGCTGGCCGAGCAGTCGGCGCTTCGGCCCTTTCCCGTGCGGGAATTGCGGCACCGGAACTCCGCAGGCCAGAGCCTTTCGGTGCGTTCGGGCGCCTGGGCGGCGCGCGGCGGCATCGTCGCCACGATCGATGGCGACGGCCAGAACGACCCGCAATACATTCCGGTCTTGGTCGATGCGCTTCGGCGGGCCGGCCCCGATTTCGGCGCCGCGCAGGGGCAGCGCCTCAAGCGGCGCGACAGCAAGGTCAAGCAACTGGCGTCACGCTTCGCCAATTGGCTGAGAAACGCCATCCTGCATGACGAGACGCGCGACACCGGCTGCGGCCTGAAGGCGATTCATACCGACATCTTGCGCAAACTGCCGTTCTTCGACGGCACCCATCGCTTCGTCCCGGCGCTGGTCATCCAGGAAGGGTACCGGGTCGTGCATTGCGACGTCATCGACCGCTCGCGCCGGCACGGCAAGTCGAACTACGGCATTTTCGATCGCGGCCTGCAGGGCGCGCTCGATCTCGGCGGTGTCTGGTGGCTGCGCCGCCGGCGCCGCAGGATGCCAAAAGTAGAGGAAATCAGGCATGGGTAGCGTGCTTCAGGAATTGGCGACCTGGCTTCACCAGGTCTTCATCAAGCAATTCGACGCGTGGGTCCTGCTCGGCTTCGTCGCCCAGTTCTTCTTCAGCATGCGTTTCGTCGTGCAGTGGCTCGCCTCCGAAAAGGCCAAGCGCAGCGTCGTGCCGGTCGCCTTCTGGTTCTTTTCGCTGTTCGGTGGCGGCCTGCTGCTGATCTATGCCATTCAGCGGCAGGATCCGGTGTTCATCGCCGGCCAGGCTCTGGGCATGTTCATTTACATCCGCAATCTTTGGCTGATCGCCAACGAGCGCAAGGCGGCGGCGATGACCAAGGTCGATTGAGCAGCCCGTCAGATAATTCTTTTTGCATGTCGCTTTGCCAAACCGCTGCACACTTTGGGCGACATGCATGACGCAAATGATCGGAGAGGCTGAAACATGGCGTTAAACAGGAATTACATCCTTCTCTTCCTGTTCAGCCTGGTAATGATGGTTTCGGGACTGGCATCCATGCCGCCGCTCGACCGCGACGAGCCACGCTTCGTCCAGGCCACCAAGCAGATGGTCGAGAGCGGCGACTATGTCGACATCCGCTTTCAGGATGCCTCGCGCTACCAGAAGCCGATCGGCATCTACTGGCTGCAATCGGCGGCCGTGATGCTGAGCGGCAAGGGCGCCGAAGCACCGATCTGGGTCTACCGCACGGTCTCGGCGCTTGGCATCGCCATTGCGGTGCTGGCCATCGCCTGGACCGGCACCAATCTGTTCGGAGCCAGTGCCGGCATCGCCGCCGGTCTGGTGATGGCCGCGATCTTCGCCACCGCTTTCGAGGGCCGCGACGCCAAGACCGATGCGATGCTGCTGGCCTGTTGCGTGGCGGCGCAAGGCGCGCTGGCGCAGATCTACCTGGCATCGCGCCGCAACGAACCGGCCGCCGGCCATCTCTGGTGGATCTTCTGGATAGCGCAGGGCGCGGCGATCCTTATCAAGGGGCCGATCGGCCCGCTGCTGTCGGCGCTGACCATCGCGGTGCTGTTCGCCTTCGAGCGCGACGGGCGCTGGCTGTCGAAGCTGAGGATTGGGCGCGGCCTGGCGCTTGTTGTGCTGATCGTGTTGCCCTGGCTTGCCCTGATCACCTGGAAAAGCCATGGCGCTTTCCTGCAGCAGGCCGTCGGCAAGGACATGCTCGGCAAGGTCGCGTCGGGCGAGGAATCGCATGGCCTGCCGCCCGGCTTCTACATGCTGACCTATTCGCTGTTCATGTGGCCGTTCGGGCTGATAGCGGTCGGCGCCGGGCTCCAGGCCCTCAACCGGTTGCGCGACGACCCCCGGCTGCGCTTCTGCCTGGCCTGGTACATTCCGTTCTGGCTGGTGTTCGAGCTGATCCCGACCAAACTGCCGCATTATGTCCTGCCGGCCTATCCCGGCATGGCGTTGCTGATCGGCTGGCTGCTGACACTGTCGCCGCAGGACGCCAACGCGCCGCTCAAGCGCTGGCAGGATTGGCTGTGGTGGTCGACCGCATTCGGCCTGGTCGTGGTCAGCCTCGGCCTGGCGGCGGTCTGCGTCGGAGCACCGCTCTATCTCGCCGGCACGTTCTCCTGGTGGAGCATTCCGGCTGCCGCGGCAGCGCTCGGCGCCGGCTACTTCGCTTTTTCCTGGCAGTTGCAGGTGCCGCTGCGCCGTATCGGCGCGGTCGCGGTCTGTGCGGGCATCACCTATGCCTTACTGTTCGGCGTCATTGCGCCGTCCCTTAAGCCGATCTGGCTAAGCCCGGCGATCGAGGAAGCGATGCGCGCCAACAAGCCTTGCGACACCACGGTGCTGGCCTCGGCGGAATATCATGAACCGAGCCTGGTGTTCCTGGTGGGCACGAAAACGGTCCTGACCGATGTCGATGGCGTCGCCAGGCATCTGCTTGCCGACCCCGCCTGTGCGCTGGCGCTGGCGCAGATCGGGGACGAGCAGAAATTGAATGGACTGCTGGCGGCACAGGGCAAATCGGCGAACCGCCTGACCCAAATCGATGGGCTTAACTATTCCTCGGGAGACAAACTGACGCTCGGTCTCTATCGTGTGACCCAATGACGGCTCGTCGATGCCCATGACGGCAACAATGGGGTCGAGTTTCCAATGCTGGTGAAATCGCGCCCGTCCGTTTCCGGCCTGCTCCTTGGGGTGGGGCGCCGATCCCTCGACAATTTTCGCGATACGATGCGGATCGCGAAGGGGCGCTTTGCGTCTCGTCCCGCCAGATACCCGAACATCGTGTGGCAGGTCTGGGGGCTGGTCTGGGTCTTGCTGACGGCGCTGGCGTTTGTTCGCCTCGACACGCCGGCCGGGATGCTTCACGGCCAGTGGTCGGCAAATTTCGCTCGGCTTGCCGACTTCTTCACGCAATTCGGCCTTGGCGGCTGGTATCTCATCCCGTCGGCGCTTTTTCTCGCCGCGGCCAATCTGACCGATTGGCGAAGCCTGTCGCGACGATCGCTGATGTTGGTCTACAACTGGACCTGCCTGGCTTTTCTGGTGCTGAGCGCCGTCGGCCTGTCCGGGCTGACGGTCAATTTGCTGAAATATGCGATCGGCCGGGCTCGCCCGCTCTACTTCCAGGATTTCGGCGTGCTGTCGCTGCGTCCCTTCGCTTTCGACGCCCGCTTCGCCGGCTTTCCGTCCGGCCATGCCACGACGATGGGCGCCGTGTTCGGCATTCTTCTGCTGTTGTTTCCGCGGCGCTGGTACGTCGCGCTGGCGATCACCGCCTGCATCGCCTCGACCAGGGTCTTCGTCGGCGCGCATTACCCAAGCGACACCGTCGCCGGCTTCGGCCTCGGCTGCGCCTTCGCACTGGTCTGCGGCATAGTCTTTGCCCGGCTCGGCTTCATCTTCCGCCCGGCAGCGTCGGGCTTGCCGGTTCGCAAAGCGTCCTTCCGGCTGATTGCCCCAGAAAGATAGACGGCCGCCAGAGCATTCCAGGAAAAGTGCGAAACGCTTTTTTCCGTCCGGAGTTGGGTCAACAACCGCCTTAATTGCCGTCCAGACCGCCGTAGGACCTTACCAGGCGAACCATGTCGGACGAATTGATCGTCTCGCTTTCAAGCCCTTGCGCAACGCCGGCGCGATCGGCGACCGGACGGTTCTGGCTGACCTTCCACTTGCCGTGGATTTCGCTGATCTCGATCTCCAGCCCGATAATGCCCTTGATCTGCGACTGGATGAAGGGCGCGGGCGCGTCGGTCACCGCCCAGGGCGCCTCGCGGCTGCCTTCCTGGGACGCGGTCAGGTCGGCGATCTGCCGCGCCAGCCAGTCCTGGTCGTCGATCACTTTGGCCGTGCCGCGCACCTGCACGATGGCATAGTTCCAGGTCGGCACCACCTTGCCGGTCTCGCGCTTGGTCTCGTACCAGGACGGCGTCACATAGGCATCGGTGCCCTGGAAGACGATCAGCACGGGCGATGCCGGATTGTCGGCGATGAGGCGCCATTGCGGGTTGGCCCGGGCCAGATGGGCGCGCAGCCTGCCGTTGGGTTGCGCGTCAGCGTCGAGCAGGAACGGAACCGCGTTGGCGACCGGACCGTCGGGGCCATTCGAGACAAGCATGCCGAGCGGATACGCCCTGATCAGGCCGTGCAGCACTTCCGGCCGTGTTTCCTGGAAATGAGGAGGCTCGTACATATCCCTGCTCACGCCTTACCTTGTCTATCTCAGCCGCTTCGGCCGCGGATCCGACAACTCGCCCGCCAGCCGGCGATCGAGATAGTCAGCGCATTCCTCGATCAACACGTCGGCGTCGTTGGCGAAGAAATGGTTGGCGCCGGGCAAGGTCTTCTGCGTGATGGTGATGCCCTTTTGCGTGTGCAGCTTATCGACCAGGCCCTGCACGTCCTTTGGCGGCGCCACCTTGTCGGCATCGCCATGGATGATCAGCCCGGAGGAGGGGCAGGGCGCCAGGAAGGAGAAATCATAGGTGTTGGGCTGCGGCGCGATCGAAATGAAACCTTCGATCTCGGGCCGGCGCATCAGCAACTGCATGCCGATCCACGAGCCGAAGGAATAACCGGCGACCCAGCAGCTCTTCGAATCCGGGTGCAGCGACTGCACCCAGTCAAGCGCTGCGGCCGCATCCGACAATTCGCCGGTGCCGTGATCGAATTCGCCCTGGCTGCGGCCGATGCCGCGGAAATTGAAGCGAAGGGTGGTGAAATCCCGCTTCTGGAACATATAAAAGAGATCGTAGACGATCTTGTTGTTCATTGTTCCGCCGAACTGCGGATGCGGGTGCAACACAATGGCGATCGGCGCGCTCTTTTCCTTCGAGGGCTGATAGCGTCCCTCCAGGCGGCCGGCCGGACCGGTGAAAATGACCTCAGGCATGAAATACTCCACTTGGTATACGAATGCGCGGCGCCCGGAACATGTCTTTCCTCTGGCCTTGACGCAGGGCGAGCGTCTTCTTAGAAGCTAGTTTAGAACTGTTCAAAACTGAGTGGCCAGACATCGAGCCGGCCACCCGCGCCGCAAGCCGCGTAAATAGGACGGCTCACCTTGGAATTTCAAGGAAATAACGCGATAAGCCAGCGGAATGGCTTCGGAAGGGACTAACTGGACGAAAATGGCCGGAAAGCGCGCCTATCTCGACTATAATGCCAGTGCGCCGCTGCTTGCCGCGGCGCGCGAGGCCATGGTCGCGGCTCTGGACGTCGCCGCCAATCCGTCGTCGGTTCACGCTGAAGGTCGCGCCGCGCGACGCCTGATCGAGACCGCGAGGCGCGACGTGGCGGCGCTGGTCAATGCCAGGGCCGAGCATGTCGTGTTCACCTCCGGCGCGACGGAAGCCGCCTCGACGCTGCTGACGCCAGACTGGCGGATGGGCCGCGGCAGCGTGCGCATGAGCCGGCTCTATGTGTCCGAGGCCGATCATCCCTGCCTGTTGAATGGCGGTCGCTTCCCGGCGGCAGAGGTGACGCGGATCGGCGTCGACGCCGACGGGATCGCCGACCTCGACGCTTTGGCGAGGGCACTTGCCCGTCATGACAAGGCCGACGGCCTGCCGCTGGTTGCCATCCATGCCGCCAACAACGAGACCGGCGTCATCCAGCCGATCGATCGCATCGCCGAAATCGTCAAGGCGGCGGGCGGTGTTCTCGTGGTCGACGCCGTTCAGGCCGCGGGCCGCGTTTCGATCGATATGTCAGCGGGTTACGCCGATTACCTCATTCTGTCCTCGCACAAGATCGGCGGCCCCAAGGGGGTTGGCGCCATCGTCGCCGCGGCCGACCTGATGATGCCGAAGCCGCTGATCAATGGCGGCGGCCAGGAAAAGGGCCATCGCGGCGGCACGGAAAACCTCGCCGCCATCGCTGGTTTTGGCGCGGCCGCGCGCGAGGCACTTGACGGCCTGCCGGCCATGGAGGCGGTGCGGCTGCGTTGCGACGAGATCGAAGCCGTCGTGAAAATGCTGGTACCGGAGGCGGAAATCTTTGGAACCGGTGCGCCAAGGCTTGCCAACACGACATTCTTCGCTATTCCCGGCATCAAGGCCGAAACCGCGCAGATCGCCTTCGATCTGGCCGGCGTCGCGCTGTCGGCCGGCTCCGCCTGCTCGTCTGGCAAGGTCGGGCCGAGCCATGTGCTGAAAGCCATGGGGCACGGTGACGGCCTTGGCGCCTTGCGGGTGTCGATCGGCCGGGTGACCGGCGCCGAGGACATCGAGCTGTTCCGCGAAGCGCTTGCCGGGATAGCCGCGCGCAGGGCGGACAAGGAAAAGGCCGCTTAGGCGGTTGGACGATTTTGGGCCTTTCGGCCTGGTAGAGCCGTGCGTTTCATGCTGGCCGGGTGAATTTCCGGTCGAAATGCACTATATGAAACTTACGCTGCCGCGGATGCCGTTTCGGTGTTCGATTCCGGCGGTGCCATAGTTTGAAAACTGTCGGGCCTTGACCCCGGCGTGGATGGAGAACGCTTATGCCTGCTGTGCAGGACACGATCGATCGGGTCCGAAAGATCGACGTCGATCAGTATAAATATGGATTCCAGACCGAAATCGCGATGGACAAAGCCCCAAAGGGGCTTAGCGAAGACATTATCCGCTTCATTTCGGCGAAGAAGGATGAGCCGTCCTGGATGCTGGAATGGCGCCTGGAAGCCTATCGCCGCTGGCTGACGCTGGACGAGCCGACCTGGGCGCGCGTTCACTATCCGAAGATCGATTTCCAGGACCTCTACTACTATGCGGCGCCGAAGAGCACGCCCGGCCCGACCTCGCTCAGCGATGTCGATCCCGAGCTGCTGAAGGTTTACGAAAAGCTCGGCATTCCGTTGAGGGAGCAGGAAATCCTCGCCGGCGTGCAGAAGACCGACGCTTCGGAACTCGAGGAAGTCAGCGACAACGTCTACAAATCGGGCCGCGTCGCTGTCGACGCGGTGTTCGATTCCGTGTCCGTCGTCACCACCTTCAAGAAGGAGCTGGCGCAGGCCGGCGTCATCTTCTGCTCGATCTCGGAAGCCATCCGCGAGCATCCGGAGCTGGTGAAGAAGTACCTCGGTTCCGTGGTGCCGACCTCCGACAATTTCTACGCCACGCTGAATTCAGCCGTGTTCACCGACGGTTCTTTCGTCTTCGTGCCCAAGGGCGTGCGCTGCCCGATGGAGCTGTCGACCTATTTCCGTATGAACGAGAAGAACACCGGCCAGTTCGAGCGCACGCTGATCATCGCTGAGGAGGGGGCCTACGTCTCCTATCTCGAAGGCTGCACGGCGCCGCAGCGCGACGAGAACCAGCTGCATGCAGCTGTCGTCGAACTGGTGGCGCTCGATGATGCCGAGATCAAATATTCGACGGTGCAGAACTGGTATCCCGGCGACGCCGAGGGCAAGGGCGGCATCTACAATTTCGTCACCAAGCGCGGCGACTGCCGTGGCCACCGCTCGAAGATTTCGTGGACGCAGGTCGAGACCGGCTCGGCGATCACCTGGAAGTATCCGAGCTGCATCCTGCGCGGCGACGATTCCTCCGGCGAGTTCTATTCGATCGCCGTGTCGAACGGCTATCAGCAGGTCGATAGCGGCACCAAGATGATCCATCTCGGCAAGAACACGTCGAGCCGCATCATCTCCAAGGGCATCGCCGCGGGCTACTCGCAGAACACCTATCGCGGCCAGGTCTCGGCGCACCGCAAGGCGACCAACGCCCGCAACTTCACCAATTGCGACTCGCTTCTGATCGGCGACCAGTGCGGCGCGCACACCGTGCCTTACATGGAAGCCAAGAACTCGACGGCGCAGTTCGAGCACGAAGCGACGACCTCGAAGATTTCCGAGGATCAGAAATTCTACGTCATGCAGCGCGGCATCCCCGAAGAGGAAGCGATCGCGCTGATCGTCAACGGCTTCGTCAAGGACGTCATCCAGCAGCTGCCGATGGAATTCGCCGTCGAGGCGCAGAAGCTGATAGGGATTTCGCTCGAGGGGAGTGTGGGATGATGAGTTCTGGCTTTTCATCTCTGAGCTTAGCACTGTCAGGCTCGGATTTGGCGCCGTCATCTCTGAGTTCCGCGCCGTCATCCTCGGGCTTGTCCCGAGGATCTGCTGTCCAACAAGGATATGGCGCGATCGGTATTGAGAGGCGGGTAGATCCTCGGGACAAGCCCGAGGATGACGGTGCCAAGTTTAAGGATGCCGGCGCCTTGCACCGGTCATCCGCAGGAAAATGACCGGCTTTGTTTACATGATGTCCGATAAGCCGCGTGGAGTTATCTACATTGGTGTAACCAGTGATTTGCATGCGCGAGTATGGGAACACCGTAATGATGTGCACCGAGGTTTTACCTCGAAATACAAGGCAAAGAATCTGAGTTGGTTCGAACGGCACCCGAATATCATTCTCGCGATTCAGCGCGAAAAGTCGTTGAAGCGCTATCGCCGTGAATGGAAGACGAATCTGATTGAAGGCCTGAACCCGACTTGGCTGGATCTGTATGAGAGCATTGATGAGATTGAGAATGTCTATCGGCCTCATCCGAATACGAGAATGTGGCATGACTACAATTGAGAGACCGTTTGAGTACTACTGGTCGGGCGCAGAAGCTGATTGTTTAGCCGGGCAGACGGCTACGGATAGGACTAATGGAAATGCTTGAGATCAAGAACCTGCACGCCCGCATCGTCGATGACGGCACCGAAATCATCCGCGGCCTGAACCTGACGGTGAAAGCCGGCGAGGTCGCCGCCATCATGGGGCCCAACGGTTCGGGAAAGTCGACGCTGTCCTACATCCTCGCCGGCCGCGAGGATTATGAGGTCACCGAAGGCGACATCCTCTACAACGGCCAGTCGATCCTCGAGATGGATCCGGCCGAGCGCGCCACGTCGGGCATCTTCCTCGCCTTCCAGTATCCGATGGAGATACCGGGCGTGGCGACCATGGAATTCCTGAAAGTGGCGATGAACGAGCAGCGCAAGGCGCGCGGCGAAGAACCGCTGAAAATCCCGGAATTCCTCAAGCGGGTGAAGGAAGCCGCCGCCTCGCTGAGCATGGACATGGCGATGCTGAAGCGGCCGCTCAATGTCGGCTTCTCCGGCGGCGAGAAGAAGCGCGCCGAGATCCTGCAGATGAAGCTCCTGGAACCGAAACTCTGCGTGCTCGACGAAACCGATTCCGGCCTCGACATCGATGCGCTGAAGATCGTCTCCGACGGCGTCAACGCGCTGCGCGCGCCCGACCGGGCCATCGTCGTCATCACCCACTACCAGCGCCTGCTCGAACACATCGTGCCGGACAGTGTGCACGTGCTCTACAAGGGCCAGGTGATCAAGTCCGGCGACAAGTCGCTGGCGCTCGACCTCGAAGCCAATGGCTATGCCGGCGTGATCGGGCAAGCCGCGTGAGATGCCGGGCCATTTTGTGCCAAAAGGCGGGGCAAAACTGATGAACATGCACACACAACCGCAGCGGACACCGGCCGAAACAGCGTTGATCGGCGCGTTCGGCGACCGGCTGTCGCTGCTGCCGGGCGACGGCGCGGTGATGCTGAAGCGCGACGACGCGATAGAATCGATCAAGCACGGCCTGCCGACGCGGCGCATCGAATCCTGGCACTACACGGACCTGCGCCGGCTCTTGAATGCGATCCCAGACTTCGATCCGACCGCGCTGGCCAAGGCCATTGCGCCGATCGTGGAAGGCTCGACCGTTTTGCCGATCCTGAACGGCAAGTCCGGCACGAAGCTGCCGGCCGTCGCGGGCGTTACCGTGCAAAGCCTGGCGGAAAAGCTGATCGACGGAAGCATCGCGCCGGGGCTCGACCGCTATGGCAGCGACGATGCCATCGGCGCGCTGAACACCGCTTTCGTCGCTGACGGCTATTTTGTCGACATCGCCGATGGCACCGAGCTGGAAAAGCCGATCGAGCTGCAGAATTTGCAGGCCGGCGGCCAGACCCATGTGCGCCTGCCGGTGCGCGTCGGTGCCGGCGCCAAGGCCGTCATCGTCGAGCGCCAGGCCGGCGAGGGTGCGGCGCTGACGAGCTCGGTCAGCCAGCTCGTACTCGGCGAGGATGCCGAGGTGACGTGGCTGATCGTCCAGGAGCAGCCGGAAACGGCGACGCATCTGGCGCAATTCAAGGCCCATCTCGGCAAGAACGCGAAGCTGACGCTGTTCATCATGAACGCCGGCGGCAAGCTCGTTCGGCAGGAGATCGTGGTCAGGACGACCGGCGAAGGCGCCGACTTCAAACTGCGTGGCATCAATCTCCTGGCCGGCGACACCCATACCGACGTGACCATGGTGCTCGACCATGCCGTGCCGCATACGACCTCGACAGAGGTCATCCGCAATGTGGTGACGGGCAAGGCGCGCGGCGTCTTCCAGGGTCGCATCAACGTCCATCAATACGCGCAGAAGACCAACGCCAAGATGGCCTGCAACACGCTGCTGCTGTCCGACGATGGCGAGTTTTCGACCAAGCCCGAGCTCGAAATCTTCGCCGACGACGTCGTTTGCGGCCATGGCGCCACCGTCACCGAAATCGATCACAACCATCTGTTCTACCTGATGGCGCGCGGCGTCGACGAGAAGTCCGCGCGGGGGTTGCTGGTGAAAGCCTTCGTCGCCGAGGTGATCGAGGAACTGGACGACGAGGCGATCGTCGAGGCGCTGGAGACGCGGCTCGACGGCTGGTTTTTGACGCACGGCTAATGGCATGAGGGGACGGAATGAGGCGATGCCTCGAGAGAGCTTGTGATGGACCAGAAAGTCGAAAACATCCCCTATGACGTCGAGGCGATCCGCCGCGACTTCCCGATCCTGTCGCGGGAAGTGTACGGAAAACCGCTGGTCTATCTCGACAATGGCGCCTCGGCGCAGAAGCCGCAGGCCGTGCTCGACGCCATCCAGCACGCGTATTCTCAGGAATACGCCAACGTCCATCGTGGCCTGCATTTCCTGTCCAATGCCGCCACCGACGCCTATGAAAAGGCGCGCGAGACGGTGCGCCGCTTTCTCAACGCGCCAAGCACCGACAATATCGTCTTCACCTCGAACACCACGTCGGCCATCAACACGGTCGCCTATGGCTATGCCATGCCCAATATCGGCGAGGGCGACGAGATCGTGCTGTCGATCATGGAGCACCACTCCAACATCGTGCCGTGGCATTTCATCCGCGAACGGCAGGGCGCCAAGCTGGTCTGGGTGCCTGTCGACGATCTCGGCGTCTTCCACATCGAGGAATTCGAAAAGCGCCTGACCGACCGCACCAAGTTGGTTGCCATCACCCAGATGTCGAATGCGCTGGGCACGGTGACGCCGATCAAGGAGATCGTGCGCATCGCGCATTCGCGTGGAATTCCCGTCCTCGTCGACGGCAGCCAGAGCGCCGTCCACATGCCTGTTGACGTGCAGGATCTCGACTGCGATTTCTTCGTCTTCACCGGTCACAAGGTTTATGGCCCGTCGGGCATCGGCGTGCTCTACGGCAAGAAGGACATTCTTGCGGGCATGCGCCCGTTCATGGGCGGCGGCGAGATGATCGAGGAGGTGACGGAAGACATCGTCACCTACAACGAGCCGCCGCACCGCTTCGAGGCCGGCACGCCGCCGATCGTCCAGGCGATCGGGCTGGGCGCGGCGCTCGACTACATGGACAAGGTCGGCCGCGAGCGCATCGCCGCCCACGAAGCCGATCTCAAGGCCTATGCGCATGAGCGGCTGCGTTCGATCAATTCGCTGCGCATCTTCGGCGATGCGCCTGACAAGGGCGCCATCATCTCCTTCGAGCTGCAAGGCATTCACGCCCATGACGTGTCGATGGTGATCGATCGGCAAGGCGTTGCCGTCCGCGCCGGCACCCATTGCGCCCAGCCGCTGTTGAAACGCTTCGGCGTAACCTCCACATGCAGGGCATCGTTCGGCATGTACAACACCAGGGCCGAAGTCGACGCTTTGGCCGATGCGCTGGAAAAAGCGCGCAAGTTTTTCGGGTGACGACCATGGAAGATGCGAGCACCGCTGCCGAGACCACCCCGGAAACCGCCGCCAACGGCGTCGTTTCCGCGACGGCCATCCCCGCCGATGAACTGGCGCGGTTGACCGACGACATCGTCTCGGCGCTGAAGACGGTCTACGACCCGGAAATCCCGGCCGACATCTACGAACTCGGCCTCGTCTACAAGATCGATATCGAGGACGACCGCTCGGTCAAGATCGACATGACGCTGACCGCGCCGGGCTGCCCCGTCGCCGGCGAAATGCCCGGCTGGGTCGAAAATGCCGTCGGCGCCGTGGAAGGCGTTTCCGGCGTCGAGGTCAACATGACCTTCGATCCGCCTTGGTCGCCCGACCGCATGTCGGAAGAGGCGCAGGTGGCGGTAGGCTGGTATTAGCGTCGAGCCTGACAAAGATCGGCGCACTTGCGCCAGTGGAAAAACTTCACCATTTTAGGTGAGGAATCATTCGGCAGGCCTTGAACCTGCATGGAATGGAAAAGGAAAAGACATGGCACGCTTTGCCGTCATCACGATGACCGAAAAGGCCGCTGACCGTGTGCGCGAGATCGTCGCCACGCGCGACAATGCGCATGGCATTCGCCTCGGCATCAAAAAGGGCGGCTGCGCCGGCATGGAATACACGGTCGATCTGGTGACCGAGCCCAACACCAAGGACGACCATATCGAACGCGACGGCGCCCATGTCTATGTCGCGCCCGAGGCAGCCCTTTTCCTGTTCGGCACCGAGATGGATTTCGAGCAGACGACGCTGCGTACCGGCTTCACCTTCCGCAACCCGAACCAGAGCTCGGCCTGCGGCTGCGGTGAATCCGTCGAATTGAAGCCGGCCGATCTCAAGGCCCTGGCCGAAGCACGCGCCTCCGCCTGACCTTCCTTCGCCCCGTTTACGGGGAGAAGGTGGCCCGAAGGGCAGGATGAGGGGCGGCGCCAGCTCTCGTTAGTTCGCGCCGCACCGCTGCCGGGAATCTTGTCCCCGTGAACGGGGCGAAGAGCGCTACTCCACCCACATTCCCGTTCGCTTGTGCCAGTCGGCGATGGGTTCCTCCGGGTAGACGTCGAACACCTTGTCGTTCGGTCCGACGTCGGGCTCGACCCAGTTCGCCTTGTATTTCAGCATCAGATGCACCTTTTCGGGCGGCTTCGGCAGGTCGCTGTCGATCGCCGAGGCGAAGGGGTGCACGAGTTCCGGCCAGGTCGGGTCGTAGAGCCACAGCGCCGATCCGCATCTGCGGCAGAAATTGCGCTCGCCGGTCGATATCTCGCAGCGCGGATGCTCGTCATCCTCGATCTCGGCCCGGTAGACGCCGAGGCTGCTCTTGCCCCTGACGTTCAGCGTCTCATAGTTGGCGCCGAGATTGATGGCGAAACCGCCGCCGCCTTGCTGCTTGCGGCAGATCGAGCAGTAGCACAGCATGAACGGCACCGGCGTGTGGCTCTCCACCTCGAAACGAACGGCATTGCAGCGGCAGGACCCCTTGAGCAGAACAGGCATGATGGGAGACTCCGATCGACGGTCTTTCAACCTGTCAGCAGCGTTTTGGTTGCGGCGATGACAAGCGCCGGCAGCGATGACATGATCGCGGCATGGACAATGAACGCATCGCCGAACTTTTCGAGGGCCTGGGCGCCGTCAGCATCCGCAAGCTGTTCGGCGGCAAGGGCATCTATTTCGACGGCGTCATCGTCGCCATCGTGCTGCGCGGCGAATTGATGCTGAAGGCCGACGAGCAAAGTGTGCCGGACTTCGAAGCCGCCGGCTGCCGGCAATGGACCTATACCGGCTCGCGCCACGGCAAGCTCGTCTCCATGCCCTACTGGAGCATTCCCGACAGCGCCTTTGACGATCCCGACGAGATGACGGTCTGGGCGCGCCGCGCTTACGAGGCGGGGCGGCGAGCGGGGAAGTGACACGGAGACTTTCGAGCGTTCCGGCTGTACCGAATTTTTCGGAAATGCCGAGGGACGTGACGGAACGCGGCAGTCGCGATTGGCCATGTGCTGCCGCTTGAATATCCGAGTACTACAGCGCCTTCGCAATCCGCGCCGCCAGCCTGGCGTTGTTCTCGACCAGCGCGATGTTGGTCTTCAGGCTCCTGCCGCCGGTCAGTTCGAGGATTTTCGACAGCAGGAACGGCGTCACCGCCTTGCCGGTCACGTTGAGAGCCTCGGCGGCCTTTTGTGCCGCGTCGATATAGCCCGCCATCTCGTCGGCCGGGATTTCGTGGCCCTCGGGCACCGGGTTGGCGATCAGCATGCCGCCCGCCAGCCCCAGCGCCTGCCGCGTCAGGTAGAAATGCGCGATGTCTTCCGGCTTTTGCAAGGTCAGCGGCGCGCGGAACGGCGAATGCCTGGACCAGAAGGCCGGCATCGTTTCGCAGCCATGGCCGACCACGGGCACGCCGCGCGTCTCCAGCACCTCCAAGGTCTTCTCGATGTCGAGGATGGCCTTGGCGCCGGCCGAGACGACGATGACCGGCGTGCGGGCCAGTTCGTCGAGGTCGGCGGAAATATCGAAACTCTTTTCCGCGCCCTTGTGCACGCCGCCGATGCCGCCGGTGGCGAACACTTTTATGCCGACCATATGCGCCGCGATCATTGTGGCGGCGACCGTGGTGCCGCCGGTGCGCCCTTGCGCCACGGCAAATCCGAGATCGGCGCGCGACAGCTTCATGGCATCGCCGGTCATGGCCAGCGATTCGCGCTCGCCGTCGGAGAGGCCGATCTTGATGCGGCCGCCGACCACGGCGATCGTCGCCGGCACCGCGCCGCCATCGGTGATGATCTTTTCGACGTCCGCCGCCATGGCGCCATTGTCGGGATAGGGCATGCCATGGGTGATGATGGTGCTTTCCAGCGCCACGACAGGCTGCCCGGCGGCCAGGGCTTGCGCCACCGGCGCGTGGACATCGATGAAGGGGCGGGCGGTCTCTGGGGTCATCTGGATCTCCAATCCGGTGTGCGGCGCATCCTTTTGGACGCTTCAGCGGCACCGGGCACTATGAACTGGCCGGTCTCATGCCACTTCCTGCGCATCGGGCACAAGAGCCAGCGCTTCGGTGAACGCCGCCGCGGTGAAATCCGGCACTGCATTGGCATTTTCGACGGCAAGCGTCGCGGCGGCGACGCCTTCCCGCAGCGCCGCACGCAAGGCCATCCCGCGCAGCAAGGCGGCGACTGTCGCGCCCGCCAGCGCATCGCCGGCGCCGGTGACGTCGGCCACCTTTCTTGGAGGGGGCGGAATGACGGCAAAGGTGCCGTCGCGATCGAAGCCCAGCACCGGGCCGCCTCCCGCCGTGACCACCGCGCTGACGAGGCCGGCGCTTCTCAGCCCGTCGACGATGTCTTGCCGGGAGGCCGCATCGTCAAGCCCGGCAAGTGCGACCGCTTCGCGCCTGTTCATGAAGGCCAGGGCCAGATCGCCGAGGACGGGTTTCAAGCGCACGATCTTGGCCGGTGAAATGGCGATGGCGAACACGGGCTTGCCGGCGGCAAGCGATACCAGCCGCTCCAGGGCCGCCGATGGCAGGTTGGCGTCGCACAGGATGGCATCGGCGGCGGCGATCTCCTCCCGCACCCTGGACCGGCGGATCTGCTTGGGAAACGCCAGCTCATAGAGCGCCATGTCGGCAAAGCCGACGAGCAATTCGCCCTCGCGGTCGATCAGAGCCGTATAGCTCGGCGTCGTGCGATCGAGGAACACAGCCGACAAATCGGCAATGCCTGCTTCGGCGATGGCTCGCGAAACCGTATCGGCGGCTGCATCGCCGCCGCGCACCGACAGCAGCGAGGCCGAGACGCCGCGCCGCACCGTGCTGCGCAGCGCATTGAAGACGCCGCCGCCGACATCCTCGCGCATCGTGCCCGGGTTGGAGGCGGCCGGCACGTAGGGTCCGGACACCTGGCCGCGCCGGTCGATATGGGCGCCGCCGACCGCCAGGATTCTTGGAGATTTCACCATGTGCCGATATGACCTTTGTTGGCCGTCACGCACAAGCGCCATGCCGTGCGGCGGAGCTTCGCAGCCAAGGGCGGCGATTCGCGAGGCCTGCACGGCAACCGAGTTTGGCGGATTCAGGGGTGTCCCGGGGCGAAATCGCGAGACAAAAAAAGAACAAATCAGGATGTTGGTTGTTTTTCAATAAGTTGGTGCATCTTGACAAATGAGAACAAAAAAGGTACAAACAGATAGGGATAACGGATTGTCCGGCCTTCATTGACGACCAAGGGGTGATGTATCATGGCTCAGAATACTTTGCGGCTTGTAGAGGATAAGGCAGTGGACAAATCAAAGGCTCTGGATGCGGCGCTGTCGCAAATCGAGCGGGCTTTCGGCAAGGGCTCGATCATGCGGCTCGGCGCGAACGAGCAGGTCGTCGAGATCGAAACGGTGCCGACCGGTTCGCTTGGCCTCGACATCGCGCTTGGCGTCGGCGGTCTGCCGCGCGGCCGCATCATCGAGATCTACGGGCCGGAAAGCTCGGGCAAGACGACGCTTGCCTTGCACACGGTGGCGGAAGCCCAGAAGAAGGGCGGCATCTGCGCCTTCGTCGATGCCGAGCACGCGCTCGATCCGGTCTATGCCCGCAAGCTCGGCGTCGATCTGGAAAACCTCCTGATCTCGCAGCCCGACACCGGTGAGCAGGCGCTGGAGATCTGCGACACGCTGGTGCGCTCCGGCGCCATCGACGTGCTGGTGGTCGATTCGGTCGCGGCGCTGACGCCGCGCGCTGAAATCGAAGGCGAGATGGGCGATTCTCTGCCGGGCCTGCAGGCCCGCCTGATGAGCCAGGCGCTGCGCAAGCTGACCGCCTCGATCTCGCGCTCCAACACCATGGTCATCTTCATCAACCAGATCCGCATGAAGATCGGCGTCATGTTCGGATCGCCCGAAACCACCACCGGCGGCAACGCGCTGAAATTCTATGCTTCTGTCCGTCTCGACATCCGCCGTATCGGCTCGGTCAAGGATCGCGACGAGGTCGTCGGCAACCAGACCCGCGTCAAGGTGGTCAAGAACAAGCTGGCGCCGCCCTTCAAGGTGGTCGAGTTCGACATCATGTATGGCGAGGGCGTGTCCAAGACCGGCGAACTGGTCGACCTCGGCGTCAAGGCCGGCGTGGTCGAGAAATCAGGCGCCTGGTTTTCCTACAATTCGCAGCGTCTGGGCCAAGGCCGCGAGAATGCCAAACTGTTCCTGCGCGACAATCCCGATACCGCCCGCGAGATCGAACTTGCGCTCAGGCAGAATGCCGGGCTGATCGCCGAGAAATTCCTCGAGAATGGCGGTTCCGAAGGTGGCGACGATGGGTTCGAGGATGAAGCCGGCGCCATGTAACGGCCCGGGCAGGGTACCCGCCGGAGTTCGGCCATAATCCTGCTCTATTATCTCGGGCTTATGTAATTGAGTTCTGTGTTGTTGTGTTTCAAACCGCCGGCTTCGTGCCGGCGGTTTGCGTTTTGGCGGGGTAGAGGCGGTTCCAACTGCTGGCGGAAGCCGCCAATTGGCCCATTCCGTGTTTCTGGACAGGGTGCGGTGCGACCGCTAAAAGGCCATGTCCATTTTCCGCCCCGGCGGTTCTCTCGAAAAGGCAGCATTTCATGAGTGGCGTGAACGAGATCCGGTCGACATTTCTCGACTATTTCCGCAAGGAGGGTCACGAAATCGTGGCGTCGAGCCCGCTGGTGCCGCGCAACGATCCGACGCTGATGTTCACCAATGCCGGCATGGTGCAGTTCAAGAACGTCTTTACCGGATTGGAGAAGCGGCCCTATTCGCGCGCCACCACCGCCCAGAAGAGCGTTCGCGCCGGCGGCAAGCACAACGATCTCGACAATGTCGGCTACACCGCGCGCCATCTGACCTTCTTCGAGATGCTCGGCAATTTCTCCTTTGGCGACTACTTCAAGGAGCGCGCCATCGAACTTGCCTGGAACCTGATCACCAGGGAGTTCGGGCTGAACAAGGACAAGCTGCTGGTCACCGTCTATCATACGGACGACGAGGCAGCCGGGTTCTGGAAGAAGATCGCCGGCCTCTCCGACGACCGCATCATCCGCATTCCCACATCGGACAATTTCTGGGCCATGGGCGACACCGGCCCTTGCGGGCCGTGCTCCGAGATATTCATCGACCGGGGCGAACACATCTGGGGCGGCCCTCCGGGCAGCCCCGAGGAAGACGGCGACCGGTTCCTCGAATTCTGGAATCTGGTGTTCATGCAGTATGAGCAGGTGACGAAGGACGAACGCGTCGACCTGCCGCGGCCGTCCATCGACACCGGCATGGGCCTGGAGCGCATGGCGTCGATTCTGCAAGGCGTGGAAAGCGTCTTCGAGACCGACCTGTTCCGCCACCTGATCGACGCCGCATCCTCCGCGATCGGGCGTGCTCCGGACGCGGAGACGGTAGGATCCTTCCGCGTCATCGCGGATCACCTGCGCTCGTCCTCCTTCCTGGTCGCCGACGGCGTGCTGCCGTCGAATGAAGGCCGTGGCTACGTGCTGCGCCGCATCATGCGCCGCGCCATGCGTCATGCGCAGTTGCTGGGTTCCCGCGATCCGCTGATGTGGCGCCTGGTGCCGGCGCTGGTGCGCGAAATGGGCCAGGCCTATCCTGAACTGGTGCGCGGCGAACAGTTGATCACCGAGACGCTGAAGCTCGAGGAAACCCGTTTCCGCAAGACGCTGGTGCGCGGCCTGGGCCTGCTTTCGGAGGCTACCGAAAAAATGCATGCCGGCGACATGCTGGATGGCGAAACGGCCTTCAAGCTTTACGACACTTACGGCTTCCCGCTCGACCTGACGCAGGATGCTCTGCGCCAGCGCAGCATCTCTGTCGATCTTGCCGGCTTCACCAATGCGATGGAGCGGCAGAGGGCCGAGGCGCGCGCCCATTGGGCGGGTTCCGGCGATGCGGCCACCGAGACGGTGTGGTTCGCGGTCCGCGAGAAGGCGGGCGCTACCGAGTTCCTCGGCTACGAGACCGAGCAGGCGGAAGGCCTCATCCAGGCGATGGTAAGAGACGGCAAGACCGTCGACAGCGCCGGCGAGGGCGAAGCGGTTGCGATCGTCGTCAACCAGACGCCGTTCTACGGCGAGTCCGGCGGCCAGATGGGCGACACCGGCGTCATTTCGGGCGAAGGGTTCTCGATCGAGGTGACCGATACGCAGAAGAAGGCCGACGGCCTGTTCGTGCATTTGGGCAAGGTGGCGAGCGGCACGGCCAGGACCGGTGCTGCCGTCGAGCTGAAGGTCGACCATCTCAGGCGCTCCAGGCTGCGCGCTAACCATTCCGCCACGCATCTGATCCACGAGGCGTTGCGCGAGGTGCTGGGCACCCACGTCGCGCAGAAGGGGTCGCTGGTCGCGCCGGAGCGCCTGCGCTTCGACATTTCGCACAACAAGCCGATCTCGCCGGAGGACCTCGAAGAGGTCGAGCGCATGGCCAACGAGATCGTCGTCCAGAACGGCCCGGTGACCACGCGCCTGATGTCGGTCGACGACGCCATTGCCGAGGGCGCCATGGCGCTGTTCGGCGAGAAATATGGCGACGAAGTGCGGGTTGTTTCGATGGGCACGGGCCTGCATGGCGCCAAGGCCAACCGGCCTTATTCGGTCGAGCTGTGCGGCGGCACGCATGTCAGGGCGACGGGCGATATCGGCCTTGTGCGCGTGGTGTCGGACAGCGCGGTTGCCGCCGGCGTGCGCCGCATCGAGGCGTTGACCGGCGAGGCCGCGCGCCGGCATCTCGACGAACAGGACCGGCGTCTGAAATCGGTCGCGGCGACGCTCAAGATTTCGCCGGCCGACGTGCAGGCGCGCGTCGAGGCGCTGCTCGACGAGCGCAAGAAGCTCGAGAAGGAACTGACCGAGGCGCGCAAGAAACTGGCGCTGGGCGACCGCTCGCCAGCCGGTGCGCCCGCCGAAAACGAAACCATTGCCGGCGTCGGTTTCCTCGGCAAGGCGGTTTCCGGCGTCTCGCCGAAGGACCTGAAGCCCTTGGCCGATGCCGGCAAGAAGTCGCTCGGTTCCGGCATCGTCGTTTTCGTCGGCGCCGGCGAGGACAACAAGGCAAGTGTCGTCGTGGGCGTGACGGACGACCTGACCAGCCGCTTCAGCGCCGTCGACCTGGTGCGTGTCGCCTCGGCCGCCCTTGGCGGGCAAGGCGGCGGCGGCCGCCCCGACATGGCCCAGGCCGGCGGCCCCGATGCATCCAGGGCCGATGATGCGATCGCGGCGGTGAGGGCGGCACTCGAGGCGGCGTGATCGCTGGAGACCATCAATTCCAGGTCGGCGCTGCCCCTCATCGCCCTGCCGGGTACTTCTCCCCGTATAGTGACGGGGAGAAGGGAGATGCCGCGACGCTGGCGATTGGCGAAATCATCGACGAAAGCGTCCTTCTCCCCGTCACTATACGGGGAGAAGATGGCGGCAGCCAGATGAGGGGCAGCGCCAACGCCTCGAATTCAAGCCCGAAGCGATTGCCTGCCCACCGAGCTAATCGCCGTCAGCCGATCTGCTCCGTCCTCTCGAAGCTGGCGCGCGCGGCGATGCGGTGCCACCAGTCCTGGATCTCAGAAAATTCGGCCAGCAATTCCCGCCCGTCCGCGACCTTGAGGAAATAGCCGATGATCGGCGCCGCGTGCAGATCGGCCAGCGTCAGCTGGTCGCCCAGCAACCATGGCCCCGGCGCTTTTAGCGAGGACAGCGCCTGGAGCGCCTTGCGCGCCTGCGAAAGCCCGTTCGCGATCAGCGTCTCGTCCGGCGCCGCCTTCTCCAACTGCTCGACGGCGACATCCCAGACCATCGACCTGTAGGCATAGGCATCGAGCAGGCCGATGATTTGGTTCATCCGCGAACGGCTGCGCGGCTCCTTCGGTTGCAGCGCCGGCCCGTCAAACGCTTCATCGGCATAGCGAGTGATCGCATTGGTCTCGAAGAGGCGAAAACCGTCATGTTCAAAAGCTGGTATGCGGCCGAATGGGTGGTGCTCAAGATACCAGGCGGGAATGCCCTCGGCGGCAAAGACATCGACCGGCACAAGCTCGTAATCGATGCCCTTCTCCTCGAGCGCCAGCCGCACGATGCGGACATAGACGCTGTAATCCGCTCCGTAGACGACCGGCTTGCCCATGGTGCTCCCGGACGAGGCGGGTTACGCCATCGCCTTCTGCAAATTCTCGTCGATCTTGTCGAGGAAGCCGGCGGTCGAAAGCCAAGGCTGGTCGGGGCCGATCAGCAGCGACAGGTCCTTGGTCATGAAACCGGACTCGACCGTCTGGATGCAGACCCTTTCCAGCGTCTCGGCGAAGCGCTTCAGCTCGGCATTGTCGTCGAGCTTGGCGCGGTGGGCGAGGCCGCGCGTCCAGGCGAAGATCGAGGCGATCGAATTGGTCGAGGTTTCCTCGCCCTTCTGGTGCTGGCGGTAATGGCGGGTGACGGTGCCGTGCGCGGCTTCGGCTTCCACCGTCTTGCCGTCCGGAGTCATCAGCACCGAGGTCATCAGGCCGAGCGAGCCGAACCCTTGCGCCACCGTGTCGGACTGCACGTCGCCGTCATAGTTCTTGCAGGCCCAGACATAGCCGCCCGACCATTTCAGGCTGGAGGCCACCATGTCGTCGATCAGGCGGTGCTCGTACCACAGCTTCTTCGCCTTGAACTCGGCCTCGAATTCAGCCTCGTAGACTTCCTGGAAAATGTCCTTGAAGCGGCCGTCATAGGCTTTCAGGATGGTGTTCTTGGTCGACAGGTAGACCGGATAGTTGCGCAGCAGGCCGTAGTTCAGCGAGGCGCGGGCGAACTCGCGGATCGATTCGTCGAGATTGTACATGGCCATGGCCACACCGGCGCCGGGCGCGTCGAACACGTCGTGCTCGATCACCTTGCCGTCCTCGCCGACGAACTTGATCGTCAGCTTGCCCTTGCCGGGGAAGCGGAAATCGGTGGCGCGGTACTGGTCGCCATAGGCGTGGCGGCCGACGATGATCGGCTTGGTCCAGCCGGGCACAAGGCGCGGCACGTTCTTCATGATGATAGGCTCGCGGAAAATCGTGCCGCCAAGAATGTTGCGGATGGTGCCGTTCGGCGACTTCCACATCTTCTTCAGCTTGAATTCCTCGACGCGCTGCTCGTCGGGCGTGATCGTGGCGCATTTCACGCCGACGCCGTATTTCTTGATGGCGTTCGCCGAATCGACGGTCACCTGGTCGTTGGTGGCGTCACGATGCTCGATGCCGAGGTCGTAATATTCGAGCTTGAGGTCGAGATAAGGGTGGATCAGCTTGTCCTTGATGAACTGCCAGATGATGCGGGTCATCTCGTCGCCGTCGAGTTCGACGACCGGGTTCGCCACCTTGATCTTCGCCATGGAAAGAATGCCTCGTTGCTGGGAATGGGGACGGCCTTGCCCGCGTGGCGTTCGGCCGGGGATGCGCCCGTATATCAAAGCGTTTTTGGCCGCGCAAACGGCGATCGGCCCGAATGCGAGGTCATAGTCGCCATCGTTTGCGAATGCTTCATTTTCGCGGCCGAATATGGCAGGGGACGCTGAAATGCCGCAAACAGCAGTTCATTGACAAATCATGCCCGTCACCAAAGATCCAGATATCACGTCCGCCGCCGGCCCGGCGATCATCCTGGTCGAACCGCAGCTTGGCGAGAACATCGGCATGGTCGCGCGCGCCATGGCCAATTTTGGCCTGTCAGAGCTGCGCCTGGTCAATCCGCGCGACGGCTGGCCGAGTGAGAAGGCGCGCGCCGCGGCGAGCCGCGCCGACCACGTCATCGATGCCGTCACGGTTTTCGACGATCTGGCCTCGGCACTTGCCGATCTGAACTTCGTTTTCGCCACCACGGCCAGGCAGCGCGACGGCTTCAAATCCGTGCGCGGCCCGGTCGAAGCGGGCAGGGTGCTCCGGGCCCGTCACGAAATGGGGCAGCGCACCGGCATCCTGTTCGGCCGCGAGCGCTTCGGGCTTTATAATGACGAGGTTGGCCTTGCCGACGAGATCGTCACCTTTCCCGTCGATCCCGATTTCTCCTCGCTCAACATCGCCCAGGCCGCTCTGCTGATGTCCTACGAGTGGATGAAGTCCGGCCTGGAAGACGAGACCAGAACCAACTTTGCCGGTCCGGACATGAAGCCGGCGAGCAAGGAAGAACTGCACGGCCTGTTCGCCTATCTCGAAGGCGCATTGGAAGCGCGCGGTTATTTCCGCCCCGCGCCGAAGAAGCCGAAGATGGTCGACAATCTGCGCGCCGTGCTGACGCGGGCCGGCTTCGCCGAGCCTGAACTGAAGGTGCTGCGCGGCATCATTTCCTCGCTCGATAGGTTCTCGCCGGCGATGCCGCGCGGGGACGGCTCTCCAGGCGATGATCCGAGGCGGCTGCCTGCGGCGGCCGCTCGCGCCCGCAAGGCGGAAGTCGATCGCCCGGCGCCCCCCGCCGATGGCGACGACAACGACACGCCACCGCTGGGCGGCAGGGGAACCGACAATGACTGAGCGGCCGATCCTGATGTTCGATTCCGGGGTCGGCGGGCTGACCGTGTTGCGCGAGGCGCGCGTGCTGATGCCGGACCGGCGCTTCATCTATGTCGCGGACGATGCGGCTTTCCCTTTTGGCGCCTGGGAAGAGCCGGCGTTGCGGACCCATATACTCAAGCTGTTCGCCAGGTTGCTCGAGAGGTTTACGCCGGCCATTTCGGTCATTGCCTGCAACACCGCCTCGACGCTGGTGATCGATGCGCTGCGGGACACTTTTCCCGGCCACCCCTTTGTCGGCACCGTGCCGGCGGTCAAGCCGGCGGCGGAGCGCACGCGCTCCGGACTGGTCTCGGTGCTGGCGACGCCGGGCACGGTGAAACGGCAATACACGCGCGACCTGATCAGCAAGTGGGCGCAGAAATGCCATGTCCGCCTGGTCGGCAGCAACAATCTGGCGGGGCTTGCCGAAGCCTACATGCGCCAGGGCTTCGTCGACGAGGAGGCCGTGCGGGCCGAAATCGCGCCGTGCTTCATCGAGCGTGACGGCATGCGGACCGATATCGTCGTGCTCGCCTGCACGCACTATCCCTTTCTGGTCAATCGCATGCGCAAGACCGCGCCCTGGCCGGTCGACTGGATCGATCCGGCGGAGGCGATTGCCCGGCGAGCCCTGTCGCTGCTGCCGCCCATTGACGGCGCGCTGCCGCAAAACGCGCCCGATATCGCCGTCTTCACGTCCGGCAAGGCGGATTTCGCCGTGAGCCGGCTGATGCAGGGTTTTGGGCTGACGATCGGCTGATATCAGGAACATAGGGAGAAGGACTGCGTTGGTCTCCTGTCGCGAAGGGAGAACCAGCCATGCCAGCCACTTCGAAAGCCCAGCAGAAAGCCGCCGGCGCAGCGCTCTCCGCCAAGCGCGGCGAGACGAAAAAGCGCGAACTCAAAGGCGCGTCCAGGGGAATGTACGAATCGATGAGCGAAAAGCAGCTCGAGGAATTCGCCGAGACCAAGCGAAAGGGGCTGCCGGAGAAGAAGTCGAAAGACTGATTTCGCTGGTCGAAAGATTCTTGCCGCCGTGCCCGAAAAACTTGCTCCAAACGGATGAAAGCCCGCGGCGGAACCGCGGGCTTTCGCATTCAAGCACTTGTTTTCGCCTATATCACCAGCGGTGGCAGCGCCGTATCCTCTCCACGATCACCCTGCGGTGACCATGCCGCCACACCACTCTCTTCTTCACGATGATGCGGCAGACCTGTTTGTGTCCGTGCCAATGGCGCGCCATCGCCGGTTCCGGCGCCACCGCCATCGAACCGGCAAGCACCGCGGCGCCTGCCAGGGTAAGGAAGAATTTCTTCATAAGAATTGCGCTCCTCTAGCTCCAGCCCTTCCTGGTGCCGCTGGCGCAACGACCTCCCGCCACATCCGGCACTGTATCGGACAAGGCAAACGCTATATCGTCGCCATATCCAAATCCAGCCGCAAGCTTGACACCGGTTAAAACTCGGTTTAACCAGCCGCCAACGCCGGGCAGCGATGTCCGGTGTTTGTTTTGTATACGCAGGATCGGTCACCCAGTCGTTTCTGATCCTGTTTGAACTGACGTGTCCCGTGGGTTTTCCGCCGCGTTGCGTGGGAAAACCCTGTCAGGTCTCGAAAACGGAGGCCAGAGGAGGGCGCGTTTCCTTCACCCGGACCATGAGGTTCCGGGTTATGTTGTTTTGAAAGGGAATGCGATGAGCAAGCGCGAATCCGCGAAGTACAAGATCGACCGCCGTCTTGGCGAAAATATCTGGGGCCGCCCGAAGTCCCCGGTCAACAAGCGCGAATACGGCCCCGGCCAGCACGGCCAGCGCCGCAAGGGCAAGCTTTCCGATTTCGGCCTGCAGCTGCGCGCCAAGCAGAAGCTGAAGGGTCACTATGGCGACGTTTCGGAAAAGCAGTTCCGCAAGGTCTATGAAGAGGCCGACCGCCGCAAGGGCGACACCTCCGAGAACCTGATCGGCCTGCTCGAGTCGCGTCTGGACGCGGTCGTCTACCGCGCCAAGTTCGTGCCGACCATTTTTGCCGCCCGTCAGTTCGTCAACCACGGCCACGTCAACGTCAACGGCAAGCGCGTCAACATCGGCTCGTACCGCTGCAAGCCGGGCGACGTCGTCGAAGTGCGCGAAAAGTCGAAGCAGCTGGTGATCGTCCTGGAATCGGTCGGCCTCGCCGAACGCGACGTTCCGGACTACATCGAAGCCGATCACAACAAGATGGTCGCGACCTTCTCGCGCATCCCCGGCCTGGCGGACGTTCCGTTCGCCGTCCAGATGGAACCGAACCTGGTCGTCGAATTCTATTCGCGCTGATCGAACGCATTTTGCGATGCCATCCAAAGGCCGCCCTCGAGGCGGCCTTTTCTTTGTCGGTCATGTCCGCTAATCCCGGGCGCAACGAAATGCAGAACGTCCGTTGCTCCAGGATTTGGAACTGACGCCATGAACATGCTGCCAGACGCTCAATTGCTTGAACCGGTCGCCGACGGCGAAGGCGGTTTTCATCCGCTGTTCGCCGACGTGCCGTCCTCGGTCGAGTTCAACAAACTGCGCAAGCGGCTGCTGCGGCTGACCCGACAGGCGATCGAGGACTTCTCGATGGCCAAACCGGGCCAGCGCTGGCTGGTGGCCCTTTCCGGCGGCAAGGATTCCTACGGCCTGCTTGCCATGCTGCTGGATTTGAAATGGCGCGGCCTGCTGCCGGTCGAGCTGCTGGCCTGCAACCTTGACCAGGGCCAGCCGAATTTTCCAAAACACATCCTGCCCGACTACCTCGACAGTTACGCCATTCCTCACCGCATCGAATACCAGGACACTTATTCCGTCGTCACCGACAAGCTGCCGCAAGGCAGCACCTATTGTTCGCTGTGCTCGCGGCTCAGGCGAGGCCATCTCTACCGCATCGCGCGCGAGGAGGGCTGCTCGGCGCTGGTGCTCGGCCACCACCGCGAGGACATTCTCGAAACCTTCTTCATGAACCTGTTTAATGGCGGCCGCCTCGCCGCCATGCCGCCAAAACTGCTCAACGACGAAGGCGACGTCATGGTGCTGCGCCCGCTGAGCTATTGCGCCGAGATCGACCTGGAGAAATTCGCCGCCGCGATGCGATTTCCGATCATTCCTTGCGATCTCTGCGGCAGCCAAGAAGGCCTCCAGCGCAACGCCATGAAGGCGATGCTCGACGACATCGAAAAGCGCATGCCCGGCCGCAAGGACACGATGCTTCGTGCGCTGTCCAACACCAGGCCGTCGCATCTGCTCGACAGGAAACTATTCGATTTCGCCGGCCTCGACGAAACGCCCTCCAGCAGGCAAGACATTTCCGATGACGTTTGACGACACCGCGATCGGCTGGCTGGCCAGCATCTTGGCCGAAGCAGCCGAAGCCGAAATCATGCCGCGCTTCCGTCGGCTGGGCGACGGCGACATCCGCCAGAAGACCTCGGCCGCCGACCTGGTGACCGAGGCCGACGTCAACGCCGAGCGGCTGATCACTGCCAGGTTGCGCGAACGCTACCCCACGGCAATGGTCGTCGGCGAGGAAGCCTGTTCCGACGATCCGGCGTTGTTGAATGGCCTGGGCGATGCCGACCTGGCCTTCGTCATCGATCCGGTGGATGGTACCTTCAACTTCGCGTCCGGCGTGCCGCTGTTCGGCGTCATGCTGGCGGTGGTGGCCAAGGGGGAGACCGTTGCCGGCATCATCCACGATCCCGTCGGCAAGGATTGGCTGATCGGCGCCAAGGGCGCCGGCAGCCACATCAGGCATGCGCACGGCGACCTGGAAAAGGTGCGTGTCGCGGCACCGGGGCCGATTTCGCAAATGACCGGTTCCGTCTCCTGGCAATACATGTTGGAGCCGGAGCGGTCGCGGCTGGCGCGCAACCAGACGAAGATGCTGTCGCAATTCGCCTATCGCTGCGCGGCGCATGAATACCGCCTGCTGGCCAGCGGTCATGCCCATTTCGTCGTCTACAACAAGCTGATGCCGTGGGATCACCTGGCCGGTGTGCTGATCCACGCCGAAGCCGGCGGCCATGCCGCGCGCTCCGACGGCAGCGCCTATCTGCCGTCGCATCTCGGCGGGGGCCTGCTTGTCGCGCCCGACAAGGAAAGCTGGCAGGAGCTGCGCCGCGAACTCTGGGCGAAATAAGAAAACTACAGAGCCTTGACCGGCGGGTTCTGCGGCTGGAACAGCTTGCCGCGCTCGGCCAGCAGGATCATCAGCAGCGCTGCCACCGAGACGCTGCAGAAGCCGGCGGCGAGCGGCGTCACCGTGCCGTTGAAGGCCTGGCCGATCAGCGTGCCCAGGATGCCGCCGAGGAAAGTCTGCATGAAGCCAAGGATGGATGACGCCGTGCCGGCCAGCTGGCCGAGCGGCTCCATGGCGAGCGCGTTGAAATTGGCGCCGAGCGCGCCGAACGGGAGCATGGCGCAGGCAAAGAAGGTGATGAACAGCCAGAGCGGCATCTTCATTTCCAGCGACACGACCAGCCAGGCGAGGCTGATGGTCAAAAACAGCAGCAGCGCGCTTTGCGACAGGCGGCGCATGCCGATGCGTCCGACAAGGCGCGAGTTCAGATAATTGGAGAAGGCGAGCACGCCGGCGACGCCAGCGAAGATGACCGGGAACATCTCGCCGACATCGAAGATGTTGACGTAGATCTGCTGCGCCGAGGCGATGAAGCCGAACATGGCGCCGAAGATGAAGGTGCTGGCGAAGGCATAGCAGAGCGCGATCCGGTTGGTGAGCACGATGCGGAATCCACCGACGATGGATGAAACCGTCAGTGGCCGGCGGTACTCCGGATGCAGTGTCTCGGGCAGGCGCAGCAGCGACCACGCCGAGACGATCAGCGCGCCGACGGCCATGGTGACGAAGATCAGATGCCAGGTCGCGAACAGCATGATGAACTGGCCGATCCCCGGCGCCACGACCGGGATGGCCATGAACACCATGAAGATCAGCGACATCACCTCGGCCATGCGCCGGCCGTCGAACGTATCGCGCACGATCGAGACGGCGATGACGCGCGTGGCGGCGGCACCGATGCCCTGCACGGCCCGGCATAGCAGAAGTGTCTCAAAGCTCGGCGCGATCGCGGCCGCGGCGGCCGCCGCCACATAGATGATCAGGCCGGCGACCAGCGGCGCGCGGCGTCCGAAACGATCCGAGATCGGCCCGAAGAACAGTTGCCCGCCGCCAAACCCCAGAATGTAGGCGGTGATCACATATTGCCGGTGGTTTTCATTCTCGACGCCGAGCGAGGCGCCGATCTGCTGCAGCGCCGGCAGCATGATATCGATGGCCAACGAGTTCAGCGCCATCAGCGCAGCGCACAACGCAATGAATTCCCAGCGCGGAATAGGCAGTTTGCTTGCCGATTGCGGCGCCGATGTTTGCTGGTCCACGGCAAATCCGATCTCTCAAACGAAAACGCGCCGGCGGGCCGGCGCATTGGCTCGTCCTGGTCCCCGACATCAGGGACATAAAATTGCCGAGGTGCCCCGGATCACCTGGGCATGTCGACATCGACATGCCCAGACCGAAATCAGGCGGCGCCTTTGACGCTCACGCCTTTTTCGACCAGGAACGTCTGCAACTCGCCGGCCTGGAACATTTCGCGCACGATGTCGCAGCCGCCGACGAACTCGCCCTTGACGTAGAGCTGCGGGATGGTCGGCCAGTTGGAATAGTCCTTGATGCCCTGGCGCAGTTCGGCCGAGTCCAGAACGTTCACGCCTTTGTAGTCGGCGCCGATATAATCCAGGATCTGGACGACTTGGCCGGAAAATCCGCATTGCGGGAAACCGGGCGTGCCCTTCATGAAAAGGACGACGTCGTTGCCCTTCACTTCATTGTCGATGTAGTCGTTGATGCCGCTCATTGAATATCCTTTCCCGCCTGTGGGAGTCAGGCTCGAAACATTAACCCTCAAATAAACCCATAGGTTGCCCGAAACAAGACGTTAGCCGTGCCAGGACCGAAATGGCGCAAAGGATGGGTCGTTTTGGGCCAAGCGGCTTTTGACGCCGTAGCTCGCGAGCGGTCCTTTTGGTGGGCCGGAAATGCCTTAGTCGGGAACGCTGGTCTGCAGGGCCAGCGCATGAAGCACGCCGCCCATGTTACCCTTCAGCGCGTCATAAACCATCTGGTGCTGCTGGACGCGGCTCTTGCCGCGAAAGCTCTCGGCCACCACCTCGGCCGCATAGTGGTCGCCGTCGCCGGCAAGGTCGCGGATCGTCACCTTTGCGTCCGGAATGCCGTCCTTGATAAGTTTTTCGATGTCGTGGGCGTCCATTGCCATGGCAGAATTCCTGTTTCGGGCGGGCGCTACGAGGCTGCCCGTGCGATGAGAGTCGGGGTCAAGCCTAAAGCCTTTCTGGGCTGGATTGAAGCGGTTCCGTCCAGCGTCGGGTGATTGAGCTTTACGAGATCGTCTCGCCCGGATGAACCGCGCCGTCCGTCGGGTCATCCTCGCGCGTCGAGAAGGCGCGGCCGAGGCTGAAGACCAGCACATAGAGCGGAATGTTGACCGCCAGGCTGGCAATCGGGAGATAGCCGGTCATCCGCCAGGCAGGCGAGAAGAAGGGCTGGCCATAACCATCGCAGGCAAGCGAAGAGCCGTATTCCCAAAGCGCCCCTATGGCCGCCGCGGCGATGAAAAGCTTGATGCAGGTGACGATATGCCTTGCCCGCGCCGGCTCCGGCGAAATCCGACCCCATAGCACCAGGCAGACGATCGGAACGGCATAGATGAGGTTCTGGGCGAGGAGCATCGGAATAGTGCCGTTGGCCGCGTCAAGAAATTCCGCGCGCGTTGCCAACCGCGGGCAAACCTCGCTCGAGGTCGTCGACAGCAGGAAGAGAACGAACGGCCCGAGAAACCAGAAGAAGAACAGCGACGGCCAGAAGACGACTGCGAGCAGCGCCCGGGCGGCCAGTTTCCTGTGATTGAGCATGATCTCTGGACAAAACGGTTTTCCGTTTGTCCGAGAAAAACGGTTCCCACTTTTCGGGATCATGCTCTGGTCAAATGGCCTGGTCCATGAAGCGGGGGAACCAGCCTTCGTGCGCGGCGGTCAAGTCGCTGACCGGGATTGCCCGTGCTTCGCCAAGCTTCAACGTGTTGCCGCCGGTGGAGCCGATCCATGGCGCGAAAATGCCGGCTTCATTTTGCTGCTTGCGGATGGCGTCCCATTCATCACCATGCGGGTCGATCGACAGCGTCAGCAGATAGCGGCCCTGATCCTCGCCGAACCAGACCGGAATCGGATCGGTGCCGACAAGGCCGGGAACGGTCGCACCGATGCCCGCCGCCATCGCCATTTCAGCCAGCGCCACGGCGATGCCGCCGTCGGAAACATCATGCGCCGCCGTGACGATCCCGGAGGCGATCAGGGCGCGCACATGGTCGCCGACGCGCTTTTCATGCTCGAGGTCGACCGGCGGCGGCGGGCCGTCGGTGCGTCCGTGAATATCGCGCATATATACCGACTGGCCGAGATGCGTTCCCCACGAAGCGGGCGCGCCGACCAGCAGGATCATCTGGCCCTCCGCCGCGAAGCCGGCGCGTACCATCTTCGACCAATCGGCGATCAGGCCGACGCCGCCGATGGTCGGTGTCGGCAGGATGCCCTGGCCGTTGGTTTCGTTGTAGAGCGAGACATTGCCGGAGACGATCGGGAAACCGAGCGCGCGGCAGGCGTCGCCAATGCCTTTCACCGCGCCGACCAGCTGGCCCATGATCTCGGGCCGTTCCGGATTGCCGAAATTGAGATTGTCGGTGGCGGCGAGCGGCAGCGCGCCGGTGGCGGTCAGGTTGCGCCAGCATTCGGCCACCGCTTGCTTGCCGCCCTCGTAGGGATCGGCCTCGCAGTAGCGCGGCGTCACGTCGGAGGAGAAGGCGAGCGCCTTGGTGGGATGGCCGTCGACACGCACCACGCCGGCATCGCCGCCTGGAAGTTGCAGCGAATTGCCCTGGATGAGCGTGTCGTATTGCTCCCACACCCAGCGGCGCGAGGAGAGATCGGGTCCGCCGAGCAGCTTCAACAGCGCCTCGGCGATGTCGGCCTGCGGAACGTCGTTGGCGGCAAGCGGTGCCGGTTTCTTCGGCTCGACCCAGGGGCGATCGTATTCCGGAGCCTTGTCGCCGAGATCCTTGATCGGCAGATCGGCGACCTCGTCGCCCTGATGCAGCACGCGGAAGCGCAGATCGTCGGTGGTCTTGCCGACGATGGCGAAGTCGAGGCCCCATTTGTGGAAGATCGCCTCGGCTTCTTTTTCTTTTTCGGGGCGCAGCACCATCAGCATGCGCTCCTGGCTTTCCGACAGCATCATCTCGTAGGCGCTCATGCGCTCTTCGCGCACCGGCACCTTGTCGAGATCGAGCTCGATGCCAAGGTCGCCCTTGGCTCCCATTTCGACAGCCGAGCAGGTGAGGCCGGCCGCCCCCATGTCCTGGATGGCGATGACCGCGCCCGAGGCCATCAGTTCGAGGCAGGCCTCGAGCAGGCACTTTTCGGTGAAGGGGTCGCCGACCTGCACGGTCGGGCGCTTTTCGTCGATCTTGTCGTCGAATTCGGCCGACGCCATGGTGGCGCCGCCGACACCGTCGCGGCCGGTCTTTGCGCCGAGATAGACGACGGGCAGGCCGACGCCCTTGGCTTCCGACAGGAAGATCGCGTCGGTCCTGGCAAGGCCCGCCGCAAAGGCGTTGACCAGAATGTTGCCGTTATAGCGGGCGTCGAAATTGACCTCGCCGCCGACCGTCGGCACGCCGAAGGAATTGCCATAGCCGCCCACGCCGGAAACCACGCCAGCGACGAGATGCCTGGTCTTGGGATGGTCCGGCGCGCCGAAGCGCAGCGCGTTCATCGCCGCGATCGGCCGCGCGCCCATGGTGAAGACATCGCGCAAAATGCCCCCGACGCCGGTCGCGGCACCCTGGTAGGGCTCGATGAAGGAGGGGTGGTTATGGCTCTCCATCTTGAAGACGACGCAGTCGCCGTCACCGATGTCGACCACGCCGGCATTCTCGCCCGGACCCTGGATGACCTGGGGGCCGGTGGTCGGCAGCGTGCGCAGCCATTTCTTCGAGGATTTGTAGGAGCAGTGCTCGTTCCACATCGCCGAGAAGATGCCGAGTTCGGTAAAGCTCGGCTCACGTCCGACGAGATCGAGAATGCGCTGATACTCGTCGGGCTTCAGCCCGTGTGAGGCAATGAGCTCGGGGGTGATCGGCACGGAATTGGAAATTGTCATGGGTGGCGATTTTATCCGGGTGCATTGGGATTTTGAGTCCCGTCTTATCGCAAGCCGACAGGCCAATACACCCATGGATTACCGAAAAACGCGTGAAAACCGGACAAAACCACAAGGCAATCCGGAGCGGCTGGCTTACCTGCGCGAGCGAGGGACCTGGGGCTCAGGAGAAGCTGTCGTAGCCGGCGCGGCCCTCATCGAGAAGCCGCCGGATGACCGCGACGCCCTCGGCAACGTCCTTGCGCTGACTTGGCTGCGAAACGCCGAAGCGAACACCGTGGAAGACCTGCTCGGAGCGGCCCGCCTTGAACTCGTCCTCGTCGTCGATCAGCACGCCGTGCCCGAGGCAGGCATTCTTGAAGGTGCCGGAAAGCCAGGGATCAGGCAGGGTCAGCCAGACAAAGGGCACGTTATCGTGCGACCGGAACTCAAAGCCGGCCAAGGTATCGCGCACGATCGCGGTACGGGCATTGATTTCGGCTATGCTGCGTTTGCGGATGTCGCTGGCCTGGCCGGAAAGCACCAGCCGCGCATTCACTTCCGCCAGCAGGAAGGGCATGCCGCCGGTCATCATCTTGTGGGCGACCCGGATGCGATGACGATAGGCAGGCGGGCAGGAGAGCCAGCCGCCGCGCACGCCCGCTGCGACCGACTTCGACAGGCCGCCGGCGACAATCGTTCTCTCCGGGGCATATTCGGCAAGCAGTGGCGTCGGGTCATCGGTCAAGTCGCCATAGAGATCGTCCTCGATGACAATGACGTTGTATTCGCGCGCGACGCGCGCAATTGCCTCACGTCGCGTCGCCGACAAGGTCACCAGGGTCGGGTTCTGCGCCGTCGGTATCAGAAACATCATCCTGGGATGCTTTTGCGCACAGACGCGCTCGAAATCGGCGGGATCGATGCCTTGGTCGTCCGACGCCACCAAGGCCGTCCGCCGGCCGATCAGTCCGGCGCTGCGGGAAATCTGCGAATAGGTGAGGTGCTCGAAGACGACATAATCGCCGGGCGTGGTCAATGCCGCGATCACCGCCATGACCGCGGCATGGGTACCGAGCGTCGGAACGATCATGTCCGCGGTTGGGCGGAAGGAATTTCGCGACAGCCAGCGGGCGCCGGCTTCATACCAGCGGTCCGGAAAATCCCGCGTGTAGCTTGAAATCTCATGCGGGTGATCCCGCGCCGTGCGCGACAAGACCTCGGCGATATCAGCGCCCTGGCCGATATCGGGCGCTGCCGTGCTGTCGAAACGCAGCTTGCCGCGCGGCGCATCGATGAAACGCGTGCCTTCGCCGGCAACCTCCGGAACCAGGAAATCCGCTTTCGCGCCGTCGGCACGCTGGCCGAGCACATAGGTGCCGCGCCCGACTTCGCCGCTCACCAGCCCGCGTTCACGCAGCAATTGATAGGCCCGGCCAATCGTGCCGACCGTGGCGCCGATGTCGTAGGCGAGGTCGCGCTGCGGCGGCAGCTTTGCTCCGGCCTCGATCGTTCCCCGATCGATGTCCGTCTCGATTGCATCCGCCAGGCGTTGGTACAGCGGCCCGGAGCCCGTGAGGTTTGGAATCCAATTTGTCATGGTGACAATTTTCTATATTGCGTGCATTTGGGAGTCAATACATATCAGTATCGCATCAAAAAGGGCGCAATTGAAGGTTCTGGCGGAAAGAAAATGAATACAATTGTGACAATCCACCGTTCAACAGCCGAATTGTCGGGCCAAGCGGTACGCCCATCGGGCCGGCGAGGCTTTGTCAGCCGCGTGGTGCGCGTGTTCACGTCGCTGGCGAGATGGATCGACGCGATGCTTGATCGTCGGCGCAACCGGCTGGCGCTGCTCGAAATGACCGACGATCAGCTCAAGGATATCGGCGTCTCGCGCTGCGATGCCCATCGGGAGGGCATCAGGCCCTTCTGGGATTAGCCTTGGTCCTGAGCTGCGCGACACCGTGATCGACGGGAACGGCGACGACGCATATCACCAGGAACAGCCCGGTGATAGCGAGCGCCGCCAATGCGACGCTGGCCGCTCCGTTCCTGGCGACATCGAGGAACGGGTAGGGCACCTCGCCGGCAAATGGCGCTCGCGCCAGCGCATAGGCCAGATAGGCAATGGGGTAGAGCATCCACCAGGATATGTCGGCCCAGCGGGTCCTGCCGTCTGCGCCCGCTGTCAGCCACCACAGCACGAACAGCACCGGTGTCACATAGTGCAGAAGGACATCGCAGAGCAGGAACAAGCCCTGCGGATGCCAGAGCCGGGCCAGCACCGTGGCGTAGACGATGAACACCAGAGTGATTGAAACCGCGACTCCGGCCCGGATCCGGGGGCCGGCGAAGGCAGGCAGCCATGGGTGCGCGGCTGGCGACAGCAGCGACATATGCACCAGCACCGCGCCGAAATTGGTCAGGATAGTGAAGAAGCTGAAATAGAAGACTATCGAACCAGGCAGGCCGCGGCCCGCTTCCATCGACGCCGGAATGGTGATGCAGAACTGCAGGACAAGCCCGGCCAGACCTATGGCCAGGCCCGCGACCTGCAGAAAGCGGCCCACCGCTATGCGGCTGCGGCGCAGGCGGGATTGCCCGTTTGCCAGCGTGCGATGTCCAAGCCGATGCGCGCGCCCAGCGGGTCGTTCATCAGTGGTCCGAACGCCTCGACGCGGCTCGAATTGCCTTGCGCCTGCACGACGAGCAAGGGTTTGCCGCCATAGTGCTTGGCCGGCACCAGCAGGAAACGCGGCGTGCCGCTGAAAGAGTTCAGTTCGTTGGCCATTTGATATTGCTTGAAGGCCGGGTCCTTGCTGGCGATCCAGCATTTATGGGCTGATATCGCCACCTGTTCCATGGCGAGCAGCGAGGCACTTTTGCCAGAAGGGACAGGTGCGCTCTTTGGGGTCGATTGGCAGGATGCAAGGGTGAAGCCCGCCGCGACAACGAGGGCGATCGTCTTCATCTTGATCAAGCGGCACCCATCTCGAGTTCGGACAGAAAGATCTTCAAGCCGTCGGTCATCTCCCCCCACACTCGCGACAATGCCGGGTGCTGCGACGCGATCTGTTCATAGGCGTCGAATTTGGGATAGGCGTCGAGCAGGTCGTGGCGGCCGGTCATGGCGCGGAAATTGTTCAAGATGAATCGCGTCGGGGTTAGCCATGCGTCGGCGAAGCTGATGTCGTTGCCGAGTGCGAACGGGCCCTGCGCCATGCGCGTCTCGATTGCCGCCAGTCCGTGATGCAGGCGGGCGAATTGGGCGTCGATCTGTGCGCTGTCGCGCTTCGGCACGAAATGCAGCTCGAAAAGCTTCATCGTCGGTGTCAGCACATCGAGATCGGTGATGCGGGCGAACATGCGCACCAGCGCACGGTCCTTGGAATCGGGCGGCAGCAGCGCGGGTTCGGGAAAGCGCTCTTCCAGATATTCGGCGATGACCACCGATTCGACGATCGTCTCGCCCGAGCCGGTGATCAGTACCGGAATCCGGTTGAGTGGTGAAATGGCGCGAAACGCTTCGGGGATCGGAAAGCCGGGCGGCGGCGCGATGATCTTGAGCGGCACGTCCTTGATGTAGGCCAGCGCCCGCACGATGGATGAATAGGGCGACAACGGCCGCGAATAGAGTTTCATGACCGTCTCTCTCCCCCATAAAACGGACTTGCCCAATGAAGCGGGCTGGAATGATGTCAGGCGGCAATGCCGAGCGCACTCTCGAACAGCCCACGACCGTCGCTGCCGCCATGGGCCGCTTCGATCAGGTTTTCCGGGTGCGGCATAAGGCCGAGCACATTGCCGCGTTCGTTGATGATACCGGCAATGTCGTTGATCGAGCCGTTGGGGTTGGTGCCTTCCGCATAGCGGAACACCACCTGTCCCTCGCCTTCGAGGCGGGCAAGCGCGTCGGCATCGGCGAAGTAGTTGCCGTCATGATGGGCGACCGGCGAGCGGATGATCTGGCCCGGCTGATAGCGGCGGGTGAACATGGTGTTGGCGTTGGTGATCTCAAGCTTCACCTGCCGGCAGACGAACTTCAGCGAAGTGTTGCGCATCAAGGCGCCTGGCAGCAGGCCGGCCTCAACCAGGATCTGAAAGCCGTTGCAGACGCCGATGACCGTCACCCCCGCAGCTGCCTTTTCGGCGACCGCCCGCATGATGGGCATGCGTGCCGCGATCGCGCCGCAACGCAGATAGTCGCCGAAGGAAAAGCCCCCCGGAATGGCGATCAGGTCGACGTCCGGGATCTCGGTGTCGGTCTGCCACACCGTGACCGGCGGCTTTCCGGAAATCTTGGTCAGCGCCGCGATCATGTCGCGGTCGCGGTTGAGACCAGGCAGGAGGACGACGGCTGATTTCATTGTGGTTCGTAAGGCCTCTGGGCTTTGGCGCGTTCGCGCAGGTCGGTACGGCGTTCTATGCGTTCGATCCGATCGTCGTGACGAGTGAGAATGCCATATATGTTATGGATATCGTTTTGGGTCGCGACCATGTGGCCGCGTATCACATTCAACTCCCGCTTAACCTTGGCGTCATCTTGACGGAGTTCAGCGACTTCGTGATGCACGCGCTTCAGAAGTTCGAACATCAATTCATTCGTGACTTCCGACATCATGCCTCCGGTACAACCTCAGGTAAGTGTCACACTATAGTTCTCAATCACGGTATTCGCCAGCAGCTTGTCGCACATCGCCTTCAGATCGGCCTCGGCCTTGGTCTTGTCGCTTTCCGCCAGTTCGACGTCGAACACCTTACCCTGGCGCACCGCACCGACGCCGCCGAACCCCAGCCCGGACAGCGCGTGCTCGATCGCCTTGCCTTGCGGGTCGAGGACACCGTTCTTGAGGGTCACGGTAATGCGGGCCTTGATCACGCTGGACATGCTCCTGTTCGAATCCCTGGTCAGTGCGGCTTGCCTTTGATGCCTTCGGTCGAGGCGACAAGCACCGGGCCCATGGGGCGCGGCGGCTCGTTCTCGTTCATGATTCCGAGGCGGCGGGCAACTTCCTGGTAGGCTTCGACGAGGCCGCCCATGTCGCGGCGGAAACGGTCCTTGTCGAGCTTGTCCTGCGTCGCCACGTCCCACAGGCGGCAGGAGTCCGGCGAAATCTCGTCGGCGACGACGATGCGCATCATGTCGCCCTCGAACAGGCGGCCGCATTCGATCTTGAAATCGACAAGCTGGATGCCGACGCCCATGAACAGGCCGGAGAGGAAGTCGTTGACGCGGATGGCAAGCGCCATGACGTCGTCGATTTCCTGCGGGCTTGCCCAGCCGAAGGCGGTAATGTGTTCTTCCGACACCATCGGATCGTCGAGCGCGTCGGCCTTGTAATAGAATTCGATGATCGAGCGCGGCAGAACGGTGCCTTCCTCGATGCCGAGGCGCGTCGACAGCGAACCGGCGGCGACATTGCGCACGACCACTTCGAGCGGGATGATCTCGACTTCCTTGATCAACTGCTCGCGCATGTTGAGCCGGCGGATGAAGTGGGTCGGGATGCCCATGCGGTTAAGATGATTGAAGATGTGCTCGGAAATGCGGTTGTTGAGCACGCCCTTGCCGTCGACAACCTCGTGTTTCTTCTTGTTGAATGCGGTCGCGTCATCCTTGAAGAACTGGATGAGCGTGCCCGGCTCGGGGCCCTCATAGAGGATCTTGGCCTTGCCTTCATAAATGCGGCGGCGATTTTTCATCTGATTTTTCTCTGGATTTCCGGGCAGGCGGCAAGCAACCATTTCCTGTCCGTGGGCCTGAAATAGTGCGGCTACGGTAGGGTTCAATGCCGGGTCTATCCCAATCGCACCGTTTGCTCAATCGGCAAATCCTTTCAATCAACCGCTTTCGGGACTGAAATGCCGCAGCGCAGCATGCAATGAAGCATATTGACCGGCTCGCGACCTTTTGGTTTGTGCTTCGGCGACACACATATTCGCCTTCAACGAATCGGATTTGACCCGGAGGGACGCCATGAGCAGCATGAAGGATCGCGAAGAGGGGTTTGAGCGCAAGTTCGCCTTCGATGAGGAACTTCGGTTCAAGGCTGCGGCGCGCCGCAACAAGGCGCTCGGCCTGTGGGCCGCCGAAAAGCTCGGAAAATCCGGCGCTGATGCCGACGCTTATGCCAAGGAAGTGGTTGTTTCCGATATCGAGGAAGCAGGCGACCACGACGTGTTCCGCAAGATCCGCAAGGATTTCGATGCCGCCGGTGTCGATCAGTCCGATCATCAGATCCGCCGCACCATGGACGAACTGATGGCGCAGGCGATCGAGCAGATCAAGAACACCTGATCCGGCCGCTGGACCAATCGACCGCCCGGTTCGCCCGGGCGGTTTTTCTTTGCCTTTGCCGCGATTTCAAGCTGAAACTGCGGTGATTAACAAGGAAAGCTCCGATGTCCCTGAAGTCCCGCCTTGCCGCCGATGAAACGCTGATCACCGCCTGGTCGGGCGTACCGGACGCCTTGACCGTCGAGATCCTCGCCAGACAGGACTTCGATGCCGTCACCCTCGACATGCAGCATGGCGGGCATCACGAAGACAGCGTTCTGCGGGGGCTCGCGCCGGTGCTGGCAACCGGCAAGCCGGCGCTGGTGCGTATTCCCGTCGGCCGTTTCGATATGGCGAGCCGGGCGCTCGATTTCGGCGCCGAAGCGGTCATCGCGCCGATGGTGAACTCGGTCGCCGATGCAAAACTCTTCGCCGCGGCGATGAAATATCCGCCGCTCGGCGAGCGCTCCTGGGGCCCGACCTATGCCTTCCCGCGCCATGGCAAGGGCGACCAGGCCGAGTGGCTGCGCGACGCCAACCAGCGCACCATGGCCTTCGCCATGGTCGAGACGCGCGCCGCACTCGACGCGCTCGACGGCATTCTCGACACGCCGGGCATTGACGGCATTTTCCTCGGACCGTCGGATTTCTCGATCGCCTGGTCGAACGGCGCAACCGTCAATTCGACGCTCGAAAGCATGATGGAAACCGTGGGCTCGATCGCCGAGCGTACCCGCAAGGCCGGCAAGCACGCGGCGATCTATGTCATCGAACCGGCCATCGCCGGCCGCGTCGTGGCGATGGGCTATCGCCTGCTGGCCACCGGATCCGAGCATTCGCTGATTTCACTGGGGGCAAAGACCCTGCTGAAGGGCATTCGGGACTCGATCGAAGCCTGAATCCGAACCGGACGAACGGCCGCCGCGAGTATCATGTGGTCAGGCCTTCGCCGCGAGCGCCGCTGCGACGGACCGGTCGCGTCTCAATTTGTCGAACGGGGCAGCGATCGTCCGGACCCACCAGTTGTTGAAGGCCATCAGCGGCAAAGCCGCCAGGATCGAACCCAGTATGGCCGCGGTGGCGCCGAGTGCGGCGGAGCCGCTGGTCAACAGGACCCATGATCCCAGTGAGCAGATGACCGGCACATGCACGAGGTACAGCGGGAAAGACAGATCGCCCAGGAAACGTGCTGCCTTACCAGAGAGCCATGACGGTGGGTCATCCATACTCAGCATGGCGTAGACCAACATGATGCTTGCCGGGATGGCCACGCAGGCTTGCCGCAAGCCTACATCGGAAACTGCAATCTCAAGCACGGCGAAGGGGCTGTATATGCCTACAGAACTCCCGGCATAGCCCAGAAGCGCCAGGGAAAACGTCACCATGGCACCTGACAGCCACCGATTCGGACGAAAACCCATGGCAAGAAAAGAATAGAGCAGGAGGCTGGCCGGAAAGGCGCAAAAAAAGAAACTGACTTGCAACGTCAGGAATATGCCTATTGCGATGCCGAACCAGGACAGCAGCGCCGAGCGGTCTTGGACGAAAAAGATAATGGGGGCGAGGGCGAAGGTCAGCATGCTGCCCCAGAACTCGAACATCATGGTCCAAAGGCTGCTGTCATAATACCGGTCACCGTAAACGAACGTCCGCCAGGCCCCTTGCAGGAACGCGTCGGCGAAACTCGCGGTCTCTCGCGAAAGCACCTTTGAGGCATTGCCGAAGCTGCTCAGCCACTCAGACTGGGTGAGAGCGGCCGCATCCTCGAAAAAGTACAGGTCGAGCTTGAAGATGATGCAGGACGACAGAACCGCGACAACCACTGGACCAGCCAGGCGCGGCAAGCGCTTGATCGCGCCCAGCAGAAGATCTTCTGCTTTGCGGGACTGAAAATAACGCTTCACAAGCACATAGGACGAAAGGACGAAGAACAAGCAGACGGCAGAGCTGCCATTGAAGGCGATGAAAGCGAGACTTGTTTTGAGCGATTGCGCGGCCTTGTCTCCAGCGCCGTCCGCCGACGGCGCAAAAGCACGCAGAGTATGCCCGTTCACAACGACGAGCGCCGCGACGCCTCTCAAGAGTTCGAGGGAAGCATCCTTGCGCACGTGTTGGCCTTTGTTTGACGGCGAAGAATTGTTATTTTAGCTGTAGCGCATATTTATTCAGACACATTGCGCTATGTCTGAAGAGATTATGGCGATCCGCCTTAAATTATTGTTTATTGGAGCCCAAAGACTTCTTCCTGTGCTCTCCGCGCAGACTTTGGCAGTCTGTATCACAGGTCCGTCAGGAACTTGGCGAAGGTCATTGAGCCTTCGGGCCACGGGCCAAAGCCTGAATCGGCGTTGAGATGGCCGGTTTCGCCGGCATCGATGAACAGCGAGCCCCAGGTGCCGGCGATGTCCTCGGCGACATCGAAGGCGCAGAACGGGTCGTTGCGGCTGGCGATCACGATCGAAGGGAAAGGCAGCGGCTCGCGCGGGTAGGGGCCGAAGGTCATCAGATGCTTCGGCTTGATCTTGGGATTGGCAACATCGGGTGGCGCCACGAAGAAGGCGCCGGCGACCGGCTTCACGAACTGCGGGATGGCCTGCACGGCCGCGGCGACGCCAAGCGAGTGGGCGACGATGACAACCGGCCTGTCGGCCTCATTGACGGCTTTGGCCACGCTTGCGGTCCAGTCCTCGCGCACGGGCTTCGACCACTCCGCCTGCTCGACGCGCCGCGCGGTCGACAGTTTCGATTGCCAGCGGCTTTGCCAATGCTCGGGTCCGGAGTTGGTGTAGCCGGGCACGATGAGAATATCTGCGTCTTTGACCTTCATGGCGCTGAGATAGCGAGCGGCATCGCTTCGTGCAACGGTCCTGGACCGCGCTCTTGATCACAATAGTGAACACGATGTTCGCTTCTTCAAGCCTTGTGTGAACGATGCCGATAGACGATTTACGTCAAGACAAGAAACAGCCGTGTGCAGAATCCTCCTTTGGAACTGACACGACGTATAATGAGCGGCGGCGCGGGGCTCCCGGTTTTGGGAATTTCAGGGCCGGCCGAACGGAGAGTCTGATGAGTGAACTGCCTTTTGCCGCGACCACGCCGGTCAGCGTGTCGCGCGTCGGCCTGAAAGCGCGCGACGCCGAGGGTCTCGCCGCCTACTATCGCAGCGTCGTCGGGCTCAGGGAATTGAGCCGTGCCGGTGGTGCGATCACGCTTGGCGCTGCGAACCGTCCGCTGCTGGTCATCGAGGCGGATCCTTCGGCCAAGCCGGACGATCCGCAGAGCGCCGGCCTGTTCCATACGGCTTTCCTGCTGCCCAGCCGCGCCGATCTCGGCCGCTGGATCAATCACGCGATCGCCGACAACATCGCCATCGAGGGTGCCTCGGACCATCTGGTCAGCGAGGCGCTGTACCTGACGGATCCCGAGGGCAACGGCATCGAAATCTATGCCGACCGCCGTCCGCAGGACTGGAAATGGAATGGCGACAAGATCGCCATGGCAACCGAACGGCTGAACATTCCCTCCGTCGTCGCCGATGTGCCGGCGGGCGATGCCGGCTGGCAGGGCGCGCCGGAAAACAGCATTGTCGGCCATGTCCACCTGCGCGTCGGCAGGCCGGAAGACGCCGAGGCCTGGTGGAACCAGGAATTCGGCTTCGACACGGTGGCCAAATACGGTGGCCAGGCGGTGTTCCTGTCATCCGGTGGTTATCACCACCACATCGGCGCCAATGCCTGGCGCAGCCCAGGTGCTGGCCGGCGAGACGCCTCGCGCGCGGGTCTAGCATGGGTCGAAATGCGCTCGGACAATGTGACCGGCGAGACGACCCGCGAGGATCCCTGGGGTACGGTGATCAGGACTGTGCCTGGCAAGGCGTGAGCGGAGGTGGCGACAGCCCCTTTCTTCCCGTGAACAGGGAGAAAGGGGACCTCAGGCTTCCCCAAACACCCGCTTGAAAATCGTGTCAACGTGCTTGGTGTGATAGGCCAAGTCGAATTTCTCGCGAATTTCCGCCTCGGGCAGCGCCGCAGTCACTTCCTTGTCGGCCAGCAGTTCTTCAAGAAAATCAGCGCCTTGCTCCCACACTTTCATGGCGTTGCGCTGCACCAGCCGATAGGAGTCCTCACGCGACAGGCCCGCTTGGGTCAGTGCCAGCATCACGCGCTGCGAATGCACGAGGCCACGGAACTTGTTCATGTTCTTCAGCATGTTCTCGGGATAGACGACCAGCTTGTCGACGACGCTGGTCAGCCGCGACAGCGCGAAATCCAGCGTCACGGTGGCGTCCGGGCCGATCATCCGCTCTACAGAGGAGTGCGAGATGTCGCGCTCGTGCCAGAGCGCCACATTCTCCATCGCCGGCAGCGCCATGGAGCGCACCATGCGGGCAAGGCCGGTGAGGTTTTCGGTCAGCACCGGGTTGCGCTTGTGCGGCATCGCCGACGAGCCTTTCTGGCCCGGCGAAAAATACTCTTCCGCTTCCAGCACCTCGGTGCGCTGCAGATGCCGGACCTCGATCGCGAGCCGTTCGATCGACGAGGCGATGACGCCGAGCGTGGCGAAGAACATGGCATGGCGGTCGCGCGGGATCACCTGCGTCGACACCGGCTCCGGTTTCAGGCCGAGCTTTGCCGCCACATGTTCCTCTACATAGGGATCGATGTTGGCGAAGGTGCCGACCGCGCCCGAAATCGCGCAGGTGGCGACGTCTTCCCTGGCATGCACCAGCCGCTCGCGGCAGCGCGAGAACTCGGCATAGGCCTGCGCCAGTTTGACGCCGAAGGTCGTAGGCTCGGCATGAATGCCATGGCTGCGGCCGATGGTGACGGTGTCCTTGTGCTCGAAGGCACGGCGCCTGAGCGCCGCAAGCAGGCCGTCGATATCGGCGAGCAGGATGTCGCTTGCCCGGGTGAGCTGAACCGCAAAGCAAGTGTCGAGAACGTCCGAAGACGTCATGCCCTGGTGGATGAAGCGAGCGTCCGGTCCGACGAATTCGGCAAGGTGAGTAAGGAAGGCGATGACATCATGCTTGGTGACGCGCTCGATCTCGTCGATCGCCTCGACGTTGAATTGCGCCGCGCCGCCTTTTTGCCAGATGGTTTTTGCCGCTTCCTTCGGAATGACGCCGAGTTCGGCCAGCGCGTCGCAGGCATGGGCCTCGATCTCGAACCAGATGCGAAACCGGGTTTCGGGCGACCAGATGGCGACCATTTCCGGCCGGGAATAGCGAGGGATCATCGGTCAGTCCTGATGTGTCGGAGGGTTAGCCCGCGTCCTAACAGAGGTGGACCAAATGCTCAACGCTGCTGCCGCGCAAACCAGACGCTGGCGGCAAACAAGGCGACGAAACCAAGCGGAAAATAAAGCCGGATGCCCAGCACCACGAACTGGTAGAGCGCCACCAGCATCGTGAAGACCAACTGGAAGCCCCAGGTGAGGGTGAAGGCAGGTGCATGCCATTCGGCGTAATAGGATCGGTATTGCAGCGCAAACAGCCCGCTGGTCAGGCCGACCGTCGCGCCAGCGAGGCATGCGAAAGCCGCGGCGAAACCGACCTCCGAGCCTCTGCCGAGCGAGACCAGCCGCGCCGCAAACAAACCCGCCGGAAAGGCGAGTGCACCGCCGCTCGCAAAAAGCAGCGACACGGTGCGGATTTTCTCCGGCGTCTCCCAGTCGCCCAACAGCAGGTTGGCCAGCGCGCTGGCGCCCATCGCCACGGCCCACAACAAGGCGCCGAAAAACGCTGTATGGAGCCTCGGCACCGCGCTCCGGAGGCGGTTCAGGGCGCGATGGCGCCTGGCGGGCTGGATGAGCGGTATCACGGGCGGCCGGTCACCGCGATCCAGCGAAAGTCCGGCCCCTCGAAGCCATATTGGCGCACGTCGATATAATAGCGATTGGCGTAGGGAAAGCCCGATCCGTCCTGGACGCCATACTCCTCGAAGGCGAACACGCTGCTGTTCTTGTTGAAGCCCAGGATTTCGAGCTCGGCGACATCGCCGGCACGAACGGCGATGGACATTGCAAACTGTGCGAGCAGGGAAAGGGCGAACAGGAAAAGCAGTCGCATTCTTCTCACTCCGGCAGCCGTAGTCGTTGCAATCCCCTACCACGACTGGATCGAAACGTCGTGCGGTCGAAGCCGATGCATCCAATCGGCCGGTCATTTGTTATTGTCGGCAGTCCCAATGGAGAACCACCATGACCGACACCAGCAAAATTCGTGAACATATGGAAGTCGTCGGCGCCGATGGCGTGCATGTCGGCACCGTCGACAGGATCGAGGGCGAGCGCATCAAGCTGACCAAGGTCGACAGCGGCGAGGGCGCTCACAAGGGTCATCATCACTACATTCCCCTGAGCCTGATTGCCGAGGCCGATGGCAACAAGGTGTGGCTGTCGGCGAATGCCGATGTCGCGGTGACGTTCGAGGAAGAAAAATCCGGCCGGGTCTGATCGGCATCCTTCGCTTCACCTCGAGCGGGACGACCAGACTGGAAACAGATCACCCGCGGCTGGCGTCGCGGCAAACACGCCGCGGCTGATGGCGCGCGCCATCGTGGCGCCGGCCATCGCATAGAGATCGATCGCCGCGTCGGCCGTGAGTTCGACCCCACTCGTCCCCGTCGCCAGCGCAAACACCAGATCGCCATCGGCTGGCGTGTGCGTGGGCCATATCGCGCGCACGAAACCATCATGGGCCGAGATCGCCAGGCGTTTTGCTGCGGCCTTGGTGAGGACGGCGTCGGTGGCGATGACGGCGATGGTGGTGTTGCCGCCGGTCTCCATCTGGCTTCCGAGATGTTTGTCGCGGTACTTCAGCAGGATCTTCTTTGCGTCGACCGGCATTGGCGAGGGATAGCCAATCCCGCCGAATTCGTCGCCGATCTCGAACGGCGCCGCCCAGAAATGGCGGCTTCGGCTGATGGTCACCGAGCCGGTGGGATTGACGGCGGCCAGGGCGCCGACGGTGACGCCACTGTCGAGCAGTGTCGAAGCCGACCCCAAGCCACCCTTCAACCCCGAGGTGAGCGCACCGGTGCCGGCGCCGATCGTGCCGAGCTGGAAATCGGGGGCGGCGGTTTGCGCCGCCTCATAGCCGAGGTCGCGATAGGGCGGATAGCGGCCCCAATCTTTGTCGCCGCCATTGCGCAGGTCAAACAGGATCGCCGCCGGCACGATCGGCACGCGAAAACCACCGACCTCGAAGCCGATGCCACGTTCACGCAGCGCCGCCTGCACGCCGGACGCCGCGTCCAGGCCGAAAGCCGAGCCGCCAGAAAGCACCACGGCGTGGACCGCCTCGACCGAGTTGTGCGGTTCGAGCAGATCGGTCTCGCGGGTGCCCGGTGCACCGCCCAGGATCTGCACGCCAGCCACCGCCGGTTCGTCGCAAAGGATCGCCGTGACGCCGGATTTCAGCTTGCCATCCGAAGCGTTGCCGACGCGCAGGCCGGCAACGTCGGTGATCAGATTGCGCGGGCCGGTACGGAACATCAGTTGCTTTCAAATGGCGCGAAGCGCGTGCCGTCGAAGCGGAAGACGCGGTAGGGGTTTTGGCTGAGGTCACCTTTCGCGTCGAAGCGGATCGGTCCGATTGCAGTGGTGAAATCCTGCCCGGTCAGCGCGTCGGTCATCGGCTTGCCTGAACTTTCGGCCAGGCTTGAAGCCGCTTTGGCGATCTCGACCGCAGCATAGGCCGGCAATGTGTAGCCGTCCGGCGCGACCCTTTGCGTGGCAAAGGCGCCGAGTACTTTTGGATCGGCGACATCGGCCCACTCGGGCGGTGCGATCATCAACGTGCCCGTCGCATACGGCACATCGCCGGGCGGTGCGCGCAGGTTTTCGCCGCCGGCAAAGACCATGCCGGCGTTGAGTTGCGCCGCATCGCGGCCCATGATTGCGATGTCTTCGCCGTCGCCGCCCGCAAAGACGTGCGTCGCGCCGGCTTTCTTCAGCCGGCCAATCATCCCGATCTGGTTGTCGAGCTGCGGTCGGAACGTGTCGACGAAGACCGGCTTCAATGCCGCCTGCTCCGCCGCGGCGCGCAATGTCTCGGCGAGCTCGCGGCCATAGATGGTGCCATCGTCGATGACGGCGAACAATTCGTTCTGCCACAGGCGGGTGAGGCTAGAGGCGACGGCTTTGCGCTCGTCGTCGCCGCGCGGCCCGAGGCGATAGACCGGCCAGCCGGTCTTGGCGCGGCGGTCGGTCAGGCTTTCGGTTCGCACGCCGACGGTGATCACGGGAATGTTGGCGTCCTTCAGGATCGGCATCGCCGCCTCGATCGCCTCGGTGCAGAGAAAGCCGACCACCACATTAACCTTGGCGGCGGCGAATTCCCCGGCCGCGGCCCTGCCGCCATCCGCGGTACAGGCGTCATCCACGGTCCTGAGATCGATGCCGTTCGCTTCCGCTGCGAGCCCGGCACCGGCCTCGATCTGCTTGCCGAGGATGGCCAATGGTCCCGACAAAGGGGCGGCGACGCCGACCGTTAGCGTCTGGGCGCTGGCGCCGCCGGTCAGGAACAGCCAGGCCAGTGCGGCGGATATCGTTGCCCCGGATCGCATCCTGTTGAAGTGTTCCTCCAAGCCTGCGGCATTTCGCAAGCGTCATTTCCCGCCAAGACCTAAAGGCTGCCCGCTCTAGGTGCAACACGCGAATTCGGGATATGGGCCAAGCACTTCGCTTGTGGCATGTCATATCTCGCCATATATAGCGGTGGTGTTTCTGGCCGTGGAAAATTCTGTTGCTGAAGAAGAATGATATTGGACCGCAGGCCTATCGCGACGCGATGAGCCATTTTGCCGGTCACGTCCATGTGGTTACCACCGACGGGCCCGCCGGCAAGCGCGGCGCGACCGTGATCGCTGCCTGTTCGGTATCGGATACGCCGCCGACCATTCTGGTTTGCCTCAACCGCGAGAATCCCAAGAACGAACCGTTCGTGAAGAATGGCAGATTTGCCCTGAACACGCTGGCTTCGCACCAGGAGCCGCTGTCGATCGGCTTTTCCGGCATCACCGGCCTGCCGGTCGGGGAGCGTTTCGCGCTTGCCGAATGGGACGTCATCTCCACGGGATCGCCAACCTTGAAAGACGCGCTCGCCGTGTTCGACTGCGAGCTGATCGACACCAAGGATCTGGCCACGCATCGTGTGCTTTTTGGCAAGGTGACAGGCCTGCGCATGGGCGATAATTTGCGGCCGCTGATCTATCACGACCGCGGCTATCACGTTCTCTGACGATGGTTGCATTCACGGAGAGAGAATGGCCGAGTTGAAGGCGCGAGCCGTGCCGCGGACGATCGACGAGACGCTCGATCTCCTGACCGGCGCGGATTATGTGGCGGACCGGTCGCTGGCGACCGTGCTGTTCCTGTCGCTGCGCATGAAGCGGCCATTGTTCCTCGAGGGCGAGGCCGGCGTCGGCAAGACGGAGATCGCCAAGGTGCTGGCGCAGGCGCTCGGCCGCCGGCTGATCCGCTTGCAATGCTATGAGGGCCTCGATGTCTCCTCCGCCGTCTACGAGTGGAACTATGCCGCGCAGATGATCGAGATCCGCATGGAGGAGGCGGCCGGCAAGGTCGACCGCTCCGCCATGGAGCGCAATGTCTTCTCCGAAAAATACCTGATCCGCCGCCCGGTGCTCGACGCGCTGACCGGCGAAGGGGGCGCTGCCCCGGTCTTCCTGATCGACGAACTCGACCGCACCGACGAGGCGTTCGAAGCCTTCCTGCTCGAGATCCTTTCCGATTTCCAGGTGACGGTGCCCGAACTCGGCACGATCAAGGCACAGGAACCGCCTATCGTCATCATCACCACGAACCGCACCCGCGAGATCCATGACGCGCTGAAACGGCGCTGTCTCTATCACTGGGTCGATTATCCCAACGCCGAACGCGAGCTGGAGATCGTGCGCCGGAAGGTGCCGCAGGCCAACCAGCGGCTTTCGGCCGAAGTGGTCTCGTTCATCCAGAAGTTGCGCCAGATCGAGCTGTTCAAGGTGCCGGGCGTCGCCGAGACCATAGACTGGGCCGGTGCGCTGACCGAACTCGACAAGGTGGCGCTCGATCCGGAAACCGTGTCCGACACGATCGGCGTGCTGCTGAAATACCAAGACGACATCGCCCGTATCGGCGAGGGCGAGGGCAGGCGCATCCTCAACGAGGTGAAGGCCGAACTCTCGGCGGCGGAGTAGTAGGGCCATGGCAATCTTCCGCGCCGAACCGAAAATGGCGACAGCGGACGGGCGCATCGCCGACAACATCGTCTACTTCGGCCGCACCTTGCGCAAGGCGGGAATGCGGGTCGGACCGGCATCGGTCAAGGACGCCATCGAGGCGGTACTCGTCGCCGGCATCGGCTCGCGTGATGATTTCTACTGGACGCTGCACGCAGTGCTGGTGTCGCGTCACGAAGACCACGCCATTTTCGACGAAGCCTTCCGGCTATTCTGGAAATCGCGCGAACTGATCGAAAAGCTGCTGGCGATGTTCTCGCCGGTGGCGCCCGATGTCAGGGAAAAGCAAAAGCCGCGCCCTGCGGAAAATCGCGTCAGCCAGGCGATGTTCGAGGGTCACCGGAAGAACCAGCCGGCGCAGGAACCCCCCGAAATCGAGGTCGATGCCCGCTTCACCTTTTCCGGCAACGAGGTGCTGCGGGGCAAGGACTTTGCCCAGATGGATGCCGCGGAAATGGCGGACGCCAGGAGGGCGATCGCCCAGCTGCGGCTGCCTTTCGACCTGGTGCGGACCCGGCGCTTCAAGTCCGATGCACATGGCCGCCGCATCGATCCGCGCGCCATGATGCGTTCGGCCGCGCGTACCGGCGGAGAGCTGATCCTGCCGAAATTCCGCTCACCGCGCGAGGTCCATCCGCCATTGGTGGTGCTCGCCGACATTTCCGGCTCGATGAGCCAGTACACACGCATCTTCCTGCATTTCCTGCATGCGCTGACCGAAAAACGCCGGCGCGTGCACACTTTCGTCTTCGGCACCCGGCTGACCAATTTGACCCGGCAGATGCGCCATCGCGATCCTGATGCCGCGCTCGCGGACTGTTCCGTTGCGGTCAGGGACTGGTCGGGCGGCACGCGCATCGGCGACGCGCTCGCCGAGTTCAACCTGACATGGTCGCGGCGCGTGCTGGGCCAAGGCGCTGTGGTCTTGCTGATCACTGACGGCCTCGAGCGCGATGATGTCGCCGGCCTGTCCGAGGAAATGGAGCGCCTGCATAAATCATGCCGGCGGCTGATCTGGCTCAACCCGTTGCTGCGCTTTGACGGCTTCCAGGCGCGCGCGCGCGGCGTCAAGGCGATGCTGCCGCATGTCGATGAATTCCGCTCGGTGCACAACCTCGATGCGCTCGCCGATCTCTGTGCTTCGCTGGACAAGAAATCGGCCCGTTCCGTCGACCCGCGCCGATGGTTGGACGCTGGCGCACGGCACGCCGCATGACCATATGTTTGCGAAGAAAGACTCCCGGAAAAACAGACTCTCGGAGAAGCGATCATGGAAAACAGCATCTATCTCGATGAGGCCCGCGACCCCCTGATCATCGCGGAAGGCTGGATGAAGGAAGGCAAGGATGTGGCCGTCGCCACCGTGGTCGAGACCTGGGGGTCGGCGCCTCGGCCGGCAGGCAGTCACCTGGTCATCGACGCCGACGGCAATTTCCATGGTTCCGTCTCGGGCGGCTGCGTCGAGGGCGCCGTGGTGACGGAGGCCATCGACGTGATCGACAGCGGCAAGCCCAGGATGCTGGAGTTTGGTGTCGCCGACGAAACCGCATGGCAGGTCGGCCTGTCCTGCGGCGGGCGCATCAAGGTCTATGTTGAAAGATTGGGCTGATCGCAGATGGATCCATACGCCTTAAAAACTTTGAACGCCGAACGCCGCGCCCGCCGCGCGGCGATCCTTGTCACCGATCTCGGTGATGGTCGCGACCGCATCGTGCGCGAGGGCGATCAGGTCGCCGGAGATCTCGGAGCCGCGATCGCCAAGGCGTTTCGATCAGGCAGTTCGAGTTCGGTCGAGGCTGAGGGGCGGACCTTCTTTCTCAATGCGCATCTGCCGCAGCCACGCCTGGTGGTGATCGGTGCTGTCCACATCAGCCAGGCGCTGGCGCCGATGGCGAAGATCGCCGGCTATCCCGTGGAGATCATCGACCCGCGCACCGCCTTCGCCACACCGGACCGCTTTCCCGATGTGGCGCTGCATGCGGACTGGCCGCAGGATGTGCTGAAACGCCAGCCGCTCGACAGCTATACCGCGCTCGCCGCGGTAACCCATGATCCGAAGATCGACGACTTCGCCTTGAAGGCGGCGCTCGACGCCGGATGCTTCTATGTCGGCGCGCTCGGCAGCAGAAAGACCCACGCCAAGCGGGTCGAGCGCTTGCTGGCGCTCGGCGCGAGCGCCGACCAGATCGCTCGTATCCACGCGCCGATCGGGCTCGGCATCGGAGCTGCCAGCCCCGCCGAGATCGCCGTCGCCATTCTCGCGCAGACCATCCAGGCCTTCCGTTCGCGCGGCCTCGACGCCGCCGCATCGGCTCCAAAATCGGAGTCGATTTTGGAAAAGCACGATGCGTAAAAGCACGATGCGTAGATTCAAAAGAACGGTAGAGCGTCCTTTGCGCGTCCAGAAGGACGCGCGGCACCCTGCGGGTGCAGCGGCGTGAAATTCGGCCCGATCCCGATCGAGGCGGCCGAGGGTGCCGTGCTGGCGCATGCCACCACCGCCGGCGAGCGGCGTTTTCGCAAGGCTCACAGGCTGAGCGCCGAAGATGTCGCGGTACTTAAGACGGCGGGCATTTCTGAAGTCGTCGCGGCGGTGCTCGCTGCCGACGATCTGGACGAGGACTCCGCCGCCCAAAGAATTGCCGAGAACATGATCGTTCGCGGCATCGAGGCCAGGCCGGCGGCGACCGGGCGCGTCAACCTTCATGCGCGGTCGTCCGGCATCTTTACGGTCGATGCCGCGATGATCGACGCCATCAACGCCATCGATCCCGCCATCACCATCGCCACGCTGCCCCAGCATGCGCCGGTCGAGAAGGGGCAGATGGTGGCCACGGTGAAGATCATCCCCTTCGCGGTCGGCTCCGTGCTGGTCGACGCCGTGACGAGGATTTGCGGCGGCGGCGAAATCTTTGCCGTCAACGCCTGGCAGGCGGTGCGTGTCGGCGTCATCCAGACGGTGCTGCCGGGCATCAAGCCGAGCGTGCTCGACAAGACGCTGCGTGTCACCGAAGCGCGGCTGGCGCGCTCGGGCGGCAGGCTGACGGCGGAACGCCGCACGCCGCACGAGATCGCGGCGGTGGCGGAAGCCGCGGCCTCGCTTGCGCACGACAACGACCTCGTGGTGATCTTCGGCGCCTCGGCGATGAGCGATTTCGCGGATGTCGTTCCGGCGGCGATCGAGAAGGCTGGTGGCACCGTCATCCGGGCAGGCATGCCGGTCGACCCCGGCAATCTTCTGGTGCTCGGCACGCTCGGCGGAAAGCGCGTCATCGGTGCGCCGGGCTGCGCCCGCAGCCCCAAGGAGAACGGTTTCGATTGGGTGCTGGATCGGTTGATTGCCGGTCTCGACGTTACCGCCAAGGATATTGCCGGCATGGGGGTCGGCGGTCTGCTGATGGAGATCCCGACACGGCCGCAGCCGCGCGAACCGCTGCCGGGCAAAAACCAACTCAAGGTCGGCATCGTGCTTCTGGCGGCCGGCCGGTCGAGCCGTATGGGCGGGCCGAACAAGCTCCTGGCGCTGTTCGACGGCAAGCCGCTGGTGCGCCGCACCGCCGAGCGCGCCGTGGCCTCGGAGGCGTCCCGCACGATTGTCGTCACCGGCCATCAGGACGAGAGAGTGCGCACTGCGCTGGCCGGACTTGATGTGGTCTTCGCCGACAACCCGGATTTTGCCGACGGCCTGTCGACATCGCTGAAGGCGGGCATTGCTTGTCTGCCTGAAGATGCCGCCGGCGCCATGATCGTTCTCGGCGACATGCCGGGTGTTTCGTCCGACGATCTCGACAGGCTGATCGATGCGTTCCGCAAGGCCGGCGGCACTTCGGTTGTCCGCGCATCGCACGGGGGCAAGCGTGGCAACCCTGTTCTGTTGCCGCGCTCGCTCTTTGGGGCCATCGCTCATCTTGAGGGCGATACCGGCGCGCGCCACCTGGTCGAGGCCGAGGGGCTCGATGTCATCGATATCGAGATCGGCGATGCGGCATCGGTCGATGTCGACACCCGAGAGGCGCTCGAAAACGCCGGCGGCGTGCTGCAGGATTGACAAACGCAAGCTGAATTACGCATGCCTGCTGGCATGGCTATTCGTTTCCTTGCGTCCACCTTTGCACTTCTACCCTCCTGGGGGGGGGGGGGGGGGGGGGGGGGGGGGGGGGGGGGGGGGGCGGGCGGGGGGGCGGGGGGGCGGGGGGCGGCCGGCGGCCCCGGGCGGGCGGG
>NZ_JAMYQP010000013.1:0-142880 GCF_040320945.1 Mesorhizobium sp. M0587 | reverse complement strand
CCCCCCCCCCCACACCATCCCCCCCCCACCCCCCCCGCCGGCCCCCCCCACCCCCCCCCCCCCCCGCCGCGGGGCCCGCGTCGGCGTCTTCGCCAGTGTCCGCCTGTTGGTTGCCGGATTCCGCGATCATGCGAAATTCCATGCCAGACAGAGATTATGGAAAATTGCGGCGGATCGTTCGAATTTTAGCGGATCGGGCTTTTTTGCCTCAACGGCCCCGGTTTTGCCGGCAGGTGTGGCAATTCCGTCCGCTGCCCGCTACCAGCGAGCCGGCTCACATGTCGACGACGACGCGTCCGCGGATCTTGCCGTCGACGATATCGCGCGCGGCATCGATGATGCCATCGAAGCCGATCGTCGTGGACAGGCTGGCGAGCTTGTGCAGATCGAGGTCGGCGCCGATGCGCCGCCAGGCCTCGAGGCGCACGGGCTTCGGCGCCATCACGGAATCGATGCCAAGCAGCGAGACGCCACGCAGGATGAAGGGAGCCACGCTCGACGGCAGGTCCATGCCGCCGGCCAGGCCGCAGGCAGCGACCGCGCCGCCATAGGATGTCATCGACAGCACATTGGCCAGCGTATGGCTTCCGACCGAATCGATGCCGCCGGCCCAGCGTTCCTTGGCGAGCGGCTTGGCCGGCTGGTTGAGTTCTTCGCGCGATATGACCTCGGCGGCGCCGAGATTGATCAGATAGGGGCTTTCGGCATTGCGCCCGGTCGAGGCAACGACATGGTAGCCGAGGCTCGACAAGATCGAGATCGCGACCGAGCCGACGCCGCCTGCCGCCCCCGTCACCACTACCGGGCCGCGATCGGGCAGGATGCCGTGCCGTTCCAGCGCCATGACGCAGAGCATGGCGGTATAGCCGGCGGTGCCGACCGCCATTGCATCATGCGCGCTGATGCCGTCGGGGAGCGGCACCAGCCAGTCGCCGTTGACGCGAGCGCGCCCGGCATAAGCGCCGAAATGCGTTTCGCCGACGCCCCAGCCGTTCAAGATCACCTTGTCTCCCTTGCGCCAATCGGGATGGGAGGAGGAGTTGACGGTGCCGGCAAAGTCGATGCCCGGCACCAGCGGCCAACGCCTGATCACCGGCGCCTTGCCGGTGATTGCGAGGCCGTCCTTGTAGTTCACCGTCGTCGCCTCGACGGCGACGGTGACGTCGCCTTCCATCAGGTCGGCTTCGGTGAAGTCCGTCACGGTCACCGACTGCTTTTTCTCGGCGTCGCGCGAAACGAGGATGGCTTTGAAAGTTTCGGGCATGTTTTTCTCCTCGATCTTGCCAAGCTACCGGACTGTGCGGCGATGGTCGCGCCGGGTCAATCGCTTGAGGGCTTGGGCTCACGGCGCCAGCCGATGAGTTAGTCCAGGACGACCAGTGCCGCACCGACGGAAATGAAGGCGTCGGCAAGGTTGAAGATGGCGAAGGACCAGACCGGCGTGTGGAACAGGATGTAATCGATGACATGGCCGTAGACGGCGCGGTCGATCAGATTGCCCAGCGCGCCACCGATGATCAGCGCGAAACCGAGGCGGGCGACAACATGGCCTGACGGCGTGCGCGTGGCGAGATAGAGCACGAAGGCGACGACCAACACGGCGATGACTATCAGGCCGGTGTCGCCGATGGACGGGAACATCGAGAAGGCGATGCCGGTGTTGTAGGTGCGGAACAACGCCAGGAAAGGAAGGAGATCGAGCTTTTCCTGAAAAGCCAGGCCGGTCTCGACCAGGTGTTTTATCCACTGGTCGAGCGCTATGGCGGCGGCGACGAGCAGCACGTATGGGGACCATGATCTCACGGGTGGGTAACCTTCACTGCTGGTCGGCAATTGGTTCGAGCTTCAGCGCGCCGCGCCGGATCTCGAACAGCATGACGCCGGTGGCGACGGCGAGATTGAGCGAATCGGCGCGGCCTGCCTGCGGAATCCTGAGCAGTCTGTCGCAACTTGCCGCCAGGCTTTCGGGCAGCCCCTGCTGTTCGTTGCCCATTATCAGCAGCACGGGCCCGCGGGAAAAATCGATCGAGCGATAGTCGACCGCGCCTTTCAGATGCGTACCGGCGACGAGGCCTGAAAATCCACCCCTCCAGGCAAGAAAAGCCTCGGTCGTCGCCTTGGCCACCGGGACGGCGAAGATCGAACCCATGGTGGCGCGCACCGTCTCCACGGAAAACGGATCGGTGGTATCGCCGACCAGGATAACGCCCTTGGCGCCAACGGCATCGACAGTGCGGATCACGGTGCCGAGATTGCCGGGATCGCGCACCCGGTCGAGCGCCACCCAGACATCGCCATCGTCGGCGCTGATGTCCTTCAGGGCCAGGAATTTCTGGGAAAAGACGCCGACCACCATTTGCGGATTGTCACGGCGGGTGATGGCGACAAGCACCTTTTCCGAGACTTCGAGCACGGTGCCGCCGGCGGCAACCGTGCGCGCCGCGACCTTCTCCACCGCCGGGTTGCCGCGCCCGGCCTTGGCGAAAACCAGTGTCCTGATCTGCCAGCCGAGATCGAGCGCGTCGATGACCAGCTTCAGCCCCTCGGCCATGAAGGCATTCTGCTGGTCGCGGAATTTCTTCAAGGCGAGCGCCTTGATATCCTTGACCAGCGGGTTGGCGAGGCTGGTGACTTCCTTCACCTGACCAGGTGCGCCCGCGTGCCGCTCGTTCATTCAGGCCACCCAGCGCGAAAACAGGGATGTGGAGAGTGCCCGGCCGGCGGATTTTTCACGGATGATCAACTCACCCGATTCGATCTTGCCGCCCATGCCGGCGAAGGTGTCGCGCATCAGGGCGTGGATGGCGAAGAAGGAGGCGCGGATCGAGTAGGCGGTCAGCACCACGGCCAGCGGTTTCGGGGTCAGGATCGAGCGGCAGAGATCGGTCAGGGCAGGCAGATCCTCAAACAATTGCCAGACCTCGCCCTTTGGGCCGCGGCCATAGGCCGGCGGATCGAAAAGCACGATGTCGTAGCGGCTGCCGCGGCGCTCCTCGCGCTCGGCGAATTTCACCGCGTCGTCGACGATCCAGCGGATCGGCTTGTTGCCAAGTCCGGCCATTTCCTGGTTTTCGCGGGCCCAGCCGATCGCCTTCTTCGAGGCATCGACATGGGTGACCTCGGCACCGGCGCGGGCCGCCACCAATGAGGCAAGGCCGGTATAGCCGAACAAGTTCAGCACTTTGACGGGACGCTTCGCCGCCGCGATCAGCCCGGCCATATGGTCCCAGTGCGAGGCCTGCTCGGGGAAGACGCCGACATGGCGAAACGAGGTGAAACGGCCGAGATAGTCGATGCCGTCATGCTTCATCGGCCAGGTTTCGCCGAGCGGTGTTTTGGGGAAACGCCAACGGCCGATGCCTTCCTCGTCGGTGTCGCCGGTGAAGATGGCGTCGGCGCGCTCCCAATCTTTTGCGGGCAGCGCCTTTTGCCAGATCGCCTGGCCCTCGGGCCGTACGATCCGATAGGGGCCGTATTGTTCGAGCTTCTGGCCGGCGCCGCTGTCGAGCAAGGCATAGTCGGCGTTCGGCGCCACCTCGAGTATCAGCGGAAGCTGCTCGGCGGGCAGGGCGCCGTCGCGGCGGGCAAGGATGCGCGGCGTGGATTTCGGCTCGGTGCGATCGTCGGTTCTGGCTTCATAGCGCTCGCGCGGCTGCGCTTCCGGTCTCGCGGAAGCGTGGCCGACACGCGGACGCGACTGATCCGGCACACCCTTCGCGGATGGATGCGGGCGGTTGTCGCGGCGTTTGTCGCGAAAAGACTTCAAGCGGGAGCATCTCCGAGCGGCGTGGCCGCTTTTGGCATAGGGCAACCAGCTTCGCAACCAAAGTGCCGCCGCGCCGGCCTCTCCGGCTTATGTCGGTCGGCGATGGACCGATGTCAAAGAAACAGGCAAATCTACTCCATGTCCCGCTCAGAACGCCTGCTCGACCTGATCCAGTCCCTGCGCCGGCACCGCCGGCCGGTGAGTGGGCAGGCGCTGGCCGATGAACTCGGGATTTCGATCCGCACGCTCTACCGCGACATCGCGACGCTGCAGGGCCAGGGCGCGCCGATCGAAGGCGAGGCGGGGCTCGGCTATGTGCTCAAACCCGGCTTCATGCTGCCACCGCTGATGTTCAGCGACGAAGAGATCGAAGCCATCGTGCTCGGTTCGCGCTGGGTCGCCAAGCAGCCGGATCGGCGTCTCTCCGCCGCTGCCGCCAACGCGCTGGCCAAGATCGCGGCCGTGCTGCCGGACGATTTGCGCGAAGATCTCGACGCCTCGACGCTGCTGGTCGGGCCGTCGGCCCAGGCCGTCGAGGGTATCGATCTCGGCCTGGTGCGGCAGGCGATCCGCAGTGAACGCAAGCTCGGCTTTCTCTACCGCGACTCAGGCGGCGCCGCCTCCGAGCGTGTGGTCTGGCCGTTTGCACTGGGTTTCTTCGACAAGGTGCGGGTGGTGGTGGCGTGGTGCGAGATGCGGGAGGATTTCCGGCATTTTCGCGCCGATCGCATCGCGGAGTTGAAGGCGACCGACACCCGGTATCCTCGCCGTCGCCAGGCGTTGCTCAAGGATTGGCGGGCAACGCTCGACAAACCGCGCGACACGTGACGGCTACTGCCAGAATCTGACAGTGGCCTGTTCTATGTCTGGAGGATCGAAACGCCGAGCCTTGGAGAGCAGACATGACCAGCCCGAATTTCGTTATCCTCTACGTTGACCAGCCCGAGCGGAGCGGCGCCTTCTACAGCGCGTTGCTGGAGCGCGAGCCGGTCGAAAGCTCGCCGACCTTCGTGCTGTTCGTGCTCGATGCCGGCTTCAAGCTCGGCCTTTGGTCGCGCCATACGGTCGAGCCGGCTGCGGCTGGGACGGGCGGCGGCGCGGAACTCGTCTTTCAGTTGGATACACCTGATGCGGTCGATGCCGCCCATGCCGACTGGTCGGGGCGCGGGTTGAAAATCCTGCAGACGCCGACCGACATGGATTTCGGCCGTACATTCGTTGCGCTCGATCCAGACAATCATCGGCTGCGCGTCTATTGGCTGTCCGACGCGGAACAGGCCGATGGGGAACAGAAATGAGCGCGTTTTGGATCGCGGTGGCGTCGGCACAACATGTCCGGCGCGGCCGCCAGGGCGGCTTCATGCAGGTCAACCACGGCAAGGCAGCACCCCTGCGCCGCGTCAAGCCCGGCGATGGTGTCGTCTATTATTCGCCAACGACCATTTTGGGCGAGAAAGATGGTTTGCAGTCGTTCACGGCAATCGGCACCGTGCGGGAAGGCGAGCTCTATCAAGGCGACATGGGCGGCGGTTTCACGCCGTTCCGCCGCGATGTCGACTGGGCGAAAGCCGGGGAAACGCCGATCAAGCCGCTGCTCGACAGGCTGGAATTCACCGCCGGCAAGACGAACTGGGGTTATCAGCTTCGCTTTGGCCTGTTTTCGGCAAGCGCGGCTGATTTCGCTCTGATCGCGGAGGCGATGGGCGCCAAAATGGCCGCGGCGGTGAACTAGGCCTTGAGCGCCTTGTAGACGGCAATGCCGGCGGCAAGGTCCTCGAGCGCTGCACCGACCGATTTGAACAGCGTGATCTCACTGGTGCTCTCGCGGCCCTTCTTCTGGCCGCGCGCCAGTTCGTGCAGATCGGCGACAATGGCTTCCGGCTTCAGCACGCCGGACGCCAATGGCTGGACGATGTCGCCAGCTTCCTTGGTGGCGCCGGCACGGGTGTCGACATAGACGCGGGCGAGCGCGATCGCATCATCGTCGCTTTCGCGCATCGTCGGGGTAAAGGCGCCAACCAGATCGACATGGGTTCCCGGCCGCAACAGCGCCCCCTTGATCAGTGGCGTGCTGGTGATCGTTGCGGAGGAGACGATGTCGGCATCGGCAAGCTCGGCATCGAGATCGGTTGCGGCGCTCGCTGCGAAACCCTCCGCGCGCAGCCCGGCCGCGACCTTCTCGGCATTGGCCGGCGTGCGGTTCCAGATGCGGATGGTCTTGATCGGCCGGATGGCTGAATGTGCCTTGGCGAGGAAAGGCGACAGCGCGCCGGCGCCGACCACGAGCAGCCGCGAGGCATCGTCGCGAGCGAGATAGGAAGCTGCCAGCGCCGACGCGCAGGCCGTGCGCCACTGCGTCAGCCGCTGGCCGTCGATCAAGGCCTCCGGTTCGCCGGTGGCACCGTCGAGCAAGAGATAGAGCCCCATGACAGCCGGCTTGCCGATGGCGTTATTGTCGGGCGAGACGGTGACGATCTTGACGCCGATATGGCCGCCGGCCGAGGTGCCGGCCGCGTGAAAATCGGTCCAGGCCGGCATCAGCAGCAGGGTAGACGCCGCGCCGTCCGGCCGTTCGACCGCGTGATGATGCCTGACCGGCTGTACCGCGCCTTCGCGAAATGCCGTGCGCAACGTCTCGACCAGTCCGGGAAAGGTCAGGGCATGGTCGACCTCGGCGGCCGAAATGGTCAGCATGAAAAGCTCCGCGGAGGGAAAGGTGCCGGCCGGCGGTTCAACTGTTCGGCTTCGGCAGCACCGGCGCCTGCGGTACGGCTGGCGCGCGGCTGACCGCCTGGCGCAGGTTTTCCGCTTCGACGCCACGCTGGCGCGCCAGCTTGCGGTAGCGGCCCTGCTTGACCCATGTGGCCAGGCTGCCGACGACCATGCCGATGGCGAGAGCCAGGAACAGGAAGATGAACAGCGGCAGGGTCAAGGTCAGCTTCGGATTGCCGGGATTGAACGGGTCCAGCGTGAAGGCAACGAGTTCGCGGTTGGCGACGGCAAGCGCGATCAGGATGATGGCGAGCGGCACGAAGACCAGGATGAGCATGAAGCGATTGAGCATGATGTTTTCCGTCGCAAGCGGTCTTGTCGGACAAGGCCGTCAGGCGCTGACGCGCCTACTTGCCGCTGTTCAGCCTTTCGCGCAATTCCTTGCCGGTCTTGAAGAACGGCACCCATTTCTCCTCGACCTCGACGGATTCGCCGGTGCGCGGATTGCGGCCGGTGCGGGCCGGGCGGTTTTTCACCGAAAAAGCGCCAAAACCGCGCAATTCGACCCGGTTGCCTTCGGCAAGGGCGTCGGTGATCTCGTCGAAGATCGCGCCGACGATGTTTTCGACGTCGCGCAGGAAAAGATGCGGATTGCGCGTGGCAATAATCTGCACAAGTTCGGACTTGATCATGAGAGAGGTCCCCGTGAAAGCTCTGCGGTCAAAATTATGACGATGATTTTATTTTGTTTTTTGCCCTGCCCCAAACGCCATCTCAAGGGTGCCAGACGGAAACGAGACCGTCAAGAAACAAGCGGTCGGCGCCGAGTTCGTGGATGACGTCGCCGCCAAAGTCCGGCAAGCCGAGCGCGCTGCCGATCGTTCGGGCCATCGCCTTGGAGAACAGGAAACCGCCGCGCCGTTCCGTATCCTTCCATTCGACCACCTTGAGTTTGGCATCGACACCTTTGGTCGCCAGCCAGTCGACCGCCTCGGTCTCGCCGCCGACGGAGTCGATCAGCCCGTTGGTAACACCCTGGCGGCCGGTGAAGATCGAACCGTCGGCAAGTGCCAGCGCTTGCTCGCGAGTCATCTTGCGGCGTTCGGCGACGATGCCGACGAACCAGTCGTAGCTGTCGAGGATAAGCTTGCGGACCATGGCGCGCTCGTCATCGTTGGTCGGTTTGAAGGGAGAGGGCGAGGCTTTCAGGGGCGAGGACTTTACTTCCTCCAGCTTGACGCCCAACTTGTCCATAAGGCCGCTGACGTCGGGATACTGGATCAGAACTCCGATCGAGCCGACGATCGATGTCTTGCGGGCAACGATGTGGTCGGCCGCGCTTGCGATCATGTAGCCCGCCGAAGCGGCGAGCGTGCCTACCTCCGCCACCACGGGCTTGTCGGCGGCCACCTTGCGCACCTCCTCATAGATCGATTCACCGCCGACGGTGGTGCCGCCAGGTGAATCGATCGACAGGATCACGCCTTTCACCTTCGACGATTTGCGGATCGTCTCCAGCCGTTCGATCAGTTCCTCGTCCTCGGTGATCGTGCCTTCGATCCTGACCTTGGCGATGTGCTCGACGGCCGAGCCGCCGAAATCGTCGCGATAGAACCAGGCGGACAGCGCAATGACGCCGAGTGCTACGACGCCCATGGCCGCAACACGCCAGAAGGTCAGCTTGCGCCGCAAGCGGCGGCGGTCGATCAGGTCGTCGGCTCTCAGTGCCATGGTCAGCCTCACGGTCGGTGGGAAGAGACGCTTTTAGACCATGATGTCCTTGTCTGGAAGCTGTTCCGTCTTTCCCATGGCGCGGCAATCCGCGCGCGGATCCGGCGGACCTCGATGGATGGCAGGTCTGCCGCCCGCTGCCAGACGCGCGCCGACGGTCGCCATACTGTCGGTTTCGTGACTGGCCTGCCTAATGAACGCAAGGTAAGGGAAGGAACGGCGACGATGAAAAATCGACGCAAGACGTCCGTTTCTGCTATGAAGCACTGGTTGTTGTGCTGACCTGATTTTCGTTTGTACAACGGCAGCTGTCACATTTTTGCGGTTTTCGTCGGCTTGTGCTTGCCTGGGGACGCCGGCATACCACCTATAGGCGGGGCTTCCTGGCGGGCAGGGACTTTTAAAGAAAGCAGTTATGCTAGCGCGAACGAGTGAACCGACCAACCCCGAGGCGGAGTTGGCTCCTCCGGTGGATGGCCGGGCACGGGGCGACGCGTTTGATCGCGCCCAGCGTCATTCGCGCCGCGTGCGCGTGCTCAAGTTCGCCGTGCCGCTGCTTGCCGCTCTGATCGCCGTCGCTTTCCCAATTTATTCCTATCTCGCCGCACCCGTCTCCGTCTCGGTCCAGGCCGAAGGCACCGCCTTTTCCAACGGAAAGCTGGTGATGGCCAATCCCAAGCTCAACGGTTTCACCAAGCAGAAGCAGCCTTATTCGATGACGGCCCTGCGAGCGATACAGGATGTCAGCACGCAAGGCATCATCGAACTCGAAGGCATCGACGCCAAGGTGCCGATCGCAGCGGATAATGTCGCGGCGGTCAAGGCCACGCACGGCACATACGATCGCGACGGCAACACCATGAACCTGACCACCGACATCACGATCACCACGACCGACGGCATGCAGGCCAAGTTCAAATCGGTCTTCCTCGACATGGGCAAAGGCACTATGAAGACGGGAGATCCCGTCGATGTCAGCCGTGGCGGGTCTCGGATCACGGCGAATTCCCTGTCGGTCCAGGACAATGGCAAGATTCTGGTGTTCGAGAACAAAGTGCGCGTCAATATCGATTCCGCCGCCTTGAAGACGGCAGAGGGAAACAGCGGAGAAACCAATGGGGCTCGGTAGTTCGGCGCGGCTCACGGCTGCGACTTCGGCGTTGCTGCTGCTGGGACTGGTGCCGTCAATGGCGCAGTCCGGTGCCACCAGTCAGGTGTCGGGCCTCAAACTGGCCGGTGACAAACCGATCCAGATCGAAAGCGACAAGCTGGAAGTACGCCAGGCCGACAGTGTGGCCATCTTCACCGGCAATGTCAGCGTCGTCCAGGGGCCGACATTGATGAAGGCCGGCAAGATGCTGGTCTATTACGTCAAGGATCCCAACGCCGCGGCCAAGGGCACGGAAGCCGCCGGCGCGGCGATGACCGGCTCGGCCAACATCGATCATCTGGAGATATCGGACAAGGTCTACATCAAGTCGGATGCGCAGATCGCGACTGGCGATCAGGGCAGCTTCGATATGAAGAGCCAGGTGCTGGTGCTTTCGGGCAAAAAGGTGGTTCTGTCGCAAAACGACAACGTCCTGGTCGGCTGCAAGCTCGTCGTGCAAATGAAAACCGGGCTGGCCCAGGTTGATCCGTGCGCTGGGCAACGTGTCCAGATGTCGATCACACCGCCGCCGAAATCGGGAGCGGCGAACCCCTGATGGCCAGCCTGTCGTCGCTGACGGCGCGTCTTCCGGGGTGGGCCGCCAGCAAGGTTTCGTCTCCGGCCACGGTTTCGGTCGACAAGTCGAAATTCAAGGGGACCTTGATCGCCAAAGGCCTGACCAAGAGCTACAAGGGCCGCACGGTCGTCAGCGGCGTCACCCTTGGGGTGCGCGCCGGCGAAGCCGTGGGTCTGCTCGGCCCCAATGGTGCCGGCAAGACGACCTGTTTCTACATGGTTACCGGCTTGGTGCCGGTGGATGAGGGCACGATCGAGATCGATGGTTTCGACGTCACCTCGATGCCGATGTACCGTCGTGCGCGGCTCGGTATCGGTTATCTGCCGCAGGAGGCCTCGATCTTCCGCGGCCTGAGCGTCGAGCAGAACATCCGCGCCGTTCTCGAAGTGGTCGAAAAGAGCCGCAAGGAGCGCGAGCGCAGCCTCGATGAACTGCTCGATGAGTTTCACATCAGCCATCTGCGCAAGGCCCCGTCCATGTCGCTGTCCGGCGGCGAGCGGCGGCGCCTGGAGATTGCGCGCGCGCTGGCGACGCGTCCGGCCTATATGCTGCTCGACGAGCCTTTTGCCGGCATCGATCCGATCGCCGTGGCCGATATCCAGCAATTGGTGCGCCATCTCACGGCGCGCGGTATCGGCGTGCTCATCACCGACCACAATGTGCGCGAGACGCTCGGCTTGATCGACCGCGCCTATATCATCCACGCTGGCCAGGTGCTCACCCATGGCCGGGCCGACGAAGTGGTCGCAAACCCAGACGTGCGGCGGCTTTATCTCGGCGAGGGATTTACGCTGTAGAGCGGTCCTCCGTCTCATGGAAACGCCGACCCGCAAGGGAAAGCGCTACCCGTTTTTCCCGGGAAAACCGTTCCACGCTTTTTCCTGGAATTTTTTCCTGGAATCGCTCTGAGCGTGAAATTTGTTTCCTGACACGATTTTTCGCGCATGTCGGACTATTTTTTCGCGATTTTGCTCCGGAATAACGCTCCGGTAAGCGGGTTTTGCTAGCCTTTGCCTTGACAAGCAAAAGCCGGGCCAGTTTGTATGGCCGGCCGCGAAAATTCATTTCCGTAAGTCCGGTGCGTATAGAAGGCGTTTGAAACCAAACCATGGCGTTGGCGGCGAAACTACAGCTCCGACAATCGCAGTCGCTGGTGATGACGCCGCAGCTGATGCAGTCGATTCGGCTGCTTCAGTTCACCCATGTCGAACTCGAGCACTTCATCGACGAGGAGATCGAGCGCAATCCACTGCTGGAGCGCGCGGAGCCGCAGGACGACGCCGTGAGCGACCAGGCGCTGAAGATCGAGGCCGAGCCGCAGGCGGCGGCCGACGGCGACTGGTTCGAGAGCGAGGCGGGATGGAGCGCCGAGGCGATCTCGGAGAAACTCGACACGTCGCTGGAGAACCTGTTTCCCGACGATCCCGGTACCAACGAGCGGCTCGGACCCGATCTGACGGCGCAATGGAAATCGGCTTCCGGAAATGGCGGCACCTCGTCCGAGGGACTTGACGCAGGCGACATGGCGGCGAGCGCGATCACGCTGCGCGACCATGTCGGCGAGCAGATCGCGCTCGGTTTCACCGATCCCGCGGCTCGGCTGATCGCCGAAGAACTCGCCGATGGTCTCGATGAGACGGGATATGTGCGCGCCGATCTCGCCGAGATCGCCATGCGTCTGGGCACCGAGGCCGCTGCCGTGGGCAAAGTGCTGGCGGCGTGTCAGACCTTCGAGCCGGCCGGCCTGTTCGCGCGCGATCTTGCCGAATGTCTTTCGCTGCAGCTTGCCGTGCGTGATCGGCTCGACCCAGCCATGAAGGCCTTGGTCGCCAATCTCGAACTCCTGGCGCGCCGCGATTTCCACGCGTTGAAACGGATCTGCGGCGTCGACGAAGAGGATCTGCTCGACATGCTGGCCGAGATCCGTGCACTCGATCCGCGGCCGGGCATGGCATTTTCCGGCGGCGCCAGCGACGCGATCGTCGCCGACGTCGAGGTGCGCGCGGCCAATGACGGCAGCTGGACCGTCGAGCTCAATGCCGACACGCTGCCGCGCGTGCTGGTCGACCATATCTATTTCGCTCAGGTCTCGCCGCACGCGAAGAACCAGGCGGAAAAGGATTTTCTTGCCGAGTGCCTGCAAAACGCCAACTGGCTGACGCGCAGCCTCGACCAGCGGGCAAAGACGATCCTTAAGGTGGCTTCGGAGATCGTTCGCCAGCAGGATGCGTTCCTCGTCCATGGCGTGCGCCACCTGAAGCCGCTCAACCTGCGCACGGTGGCGGATGCCATCGGCATGCACGAATCGACCGTCAGCCGGGTCACCGCGAACAAATACATGCTGACGCCGCGCGGCGTGTTCGAGCTGCGCTATTTCTTCACCGCGTCGATCGCGGCTTCGGGCGGTGGCGATGCGCATTCCTCGGAAGCAGTGCGCGACCGCATAAAGCAGCTGATCGACGAAGAAAAACCGGTCGATGTGCTGTCCGACGACGCGATTGTCGACATGCTGCACGAGAGTGGTGTCGATATCGCCCGGCGCACGGTCGCCAAATACCGGGAAGGCATGAACATTCCCTCATCGGTGCAGCGCCGGCGCGAGAAACGTGCGCTCGCCAGCGCCGGGCGTTAGACTGAGCGATTTTCCACAGCTTTCTAGCTTCATTGACAAGCTGCGGTGAAGTGGCTAGAAGCCCGCCCGCATGAGACGGGCTCGATGCCCGCTAGCGGATGGTCCGTCACGACAATGACCGGGACGGTCAAGAAGGCGGCTTTGTGATCAACCGGAAAGTTCGGATTTAAATCGGCGCGAGTGACGCCGCAAAGCTTGTGCGCACGGACCACGAGTATAAACTCCGGCCAGTTTGAAGCCTGAGCAAGGAAGGTCAGTTTTCAGATGAATCTGCGCATATCGGGAAAACACATGGATATCGGCGATGCGTTTCGTACGCGCATCAACGACCGTGTCGGCGAGGTGATCGGCAAATATTTCGATCGCGGTTTCGCGGGACACGTAACCGTCATCAAATCAGGTTCGCGTTATTCGGCCGATTGCATGATCCGGCTGGATTCCGGCGCTTCGCTGCAGGCTACGGGCGATGCGCAGGACCCGACGCTGGCTTTCGAGGCCGCGGCCGACCGCCTCGAGACGCGTCTGAGGCGCTACAAGCGGCGTCTCAAATCGCACAATTCGGGCGCCGCCAATGGCGAGCCAACCGATATCGCCTATACGGTGATGGCGCCGCTTGCCGACGACGACGAAGAGATGCCGGAGAATTTCGCACCGGCCATCGTCGCCGAATCGACCATGACGCTGCGCACCATGTCGGTGGCGTCGGCGGTCATCGAGCTCGATACCAAGGACAGCCCGGTCTTCGTCTTCCGCAATGCCGGAAACGATCATCTCAACATCGTCTATCGCCGGCCCGACGGGAACATCGGCTGGATCGACCCGTCCACGACCAAGGTCGCACAGGCGTGACGACTAGGGTCGCACTGGGATAAAAGCCGGCCGCACGAGGGGTGGGGACTGGTGACGGCAGGCGAACAAGGGATTTTCAAGCATGGGTCTGAGCGATCTTATCAACGTTCCGGCGATTTTGCCGGCGTTGAAGGCGAACTCCAAAAAGCAGCTCCTGCAATTGCTGTCCGAGAGGGCGGCGGCAATTTCGGGCATCCCGGAGAGGGAGGTGTTCGACACCATCCTGCAGCGTGAGCGGCTGGGCTCGACCGGCGTCGGCAACGGCATCGCCATTCCACATGGCAAGCTGGCCGGCGTGAAGCGTATAGCCGGCGTTTTCGCCCGGCTGGAAACTCCGGTCGATTTCGAGGCCCTTGACGATCAGCCCGTCGATTTGGTGTTTTTGCTGCTGGCGCCCGAAGGTGCCGGCGCCGATCATCTCAAGGCCCTGTCGCGCATCGCGCGGGTGCTGCGCGACGCGGACACGGTGGCCAAGATCAGAGGCACGCGCGACGCGGTTGCGATCCACGCGCTGTTGTCGGACACGCAGGCCTCCCACGCGGCTTGAAATTTCGATGATGTTGCCGGGGCCGCCGCGAACGGCCCTTTTGGTTCCAGCAACCGTCGCTTTTAGTGGATAGCGACGGTGGTCAGGTCATTTTCCATGGCGCCGGCCAGCGCGCGGTCACGCGCGTCCGAGAGCAAGATCGGTTGGCCGTTGGCGGCAAACAGGGCCCACAGCTCCAGGCCGGGGGCAATTTCACCAATGCCCGGGAAGCGGCCGAGCAGTTCATCGCTCGAGACCTTGCGCAGGTAAGCGACGGAGCCTTCGCCGAGATGGGCGAATTCGCCGCTGGTCATGGTGATATTTTCGTCAGTTCTGGTCATTTCAAGCCTCCTTGGCGCGAGACGCCGCTCAAGGCCATCTCGCATGAGAGCCATCGGTAAAGATCAGTCTTTCACCGATATGTTTATTTTCCGTACCAGCCGTTCGGACTCCGGCCGATCGAGATCGATCGACAAAAGGCCGTTCTTCAGTTCCGCCGCGATCACCCGCATGCCGTCGGCCAGCACGAAACAGCGCTGGAACTGGCGCGCGGCGATGCCGCGATGAAGAAATTCGCGCTCGGTTTCGTCGGTCTGACGACCGCGCACGACCAGCTGGTTTTCCTCCGTCGTGACATCGAGATCGCTTTCGGCGAAGCCGGCGACGGCGAGCGTGATGCGCAGCCTTTCGGCCTTGCCGTCGGCGCCGCTGAGGCGCTCGATGTTATAGGGAGGGTAGCTGTCACCGGATTTCGCCAAACGTTCCAAGGTCTTTTCCATGGCGTCGAAACCAAGAAGAAGCGGGCTGGAAAAAGGCGTCATTCGGCTCATATTACACTGTCCTCTCAAGAGCGACATTATGTGGAAAAACCCTGATGGCATTTTTCCCGTTGCCCTTGATATGGTCTGCCCCGCGCTCAAGTTCAAGCCATCGCAAGAGCCGCCCAAAAATCGTGGCGTGGACTCACAGGAATGATCGAGATGGCGCTTGAAATGGCACGCGGATGCAAGGAAAAGCGCCAAAGTCGGGAACCGTTCCCGATCCAGCGGTTCGGCAGCTCGCAGCCGGTTCGACGCCCTTCGGGTGTGCGATCGGCCGCGTAAGTTCATCGCCGCCAAACAAGGAATTGAAATGCCTCAACCACGCAAGATCATCATCGACACCGACCCCGGTCAGGACGATGCCGTCGCCATTCTGCTGGCGCTCGGCAGCGCCGAGCTGGAGATCGTCGGCATAACAGCCGTTGCCGGCAACGTGCCGCTGAAGCTCACCGAGAAGAATGCCCGCAAGATATGCGAGCTGGCCGGCAGGCCCGACATCAAGGTCTATGCCGGCGCCATCCGACCCTTGATGCGCGAACTGGTGACCGCCGAGGAAGTGCACGGTGAGACGGGGCTCAACGGGCCGCAATTGCCCGAACCGACGATGAAGCTGCAAGAGCAGTATGCCGTCGATTTCATCGTCGAGACGCTGATGAAGGAAGAGAGCGGCACCATCACACTGTGCCCGCTCGGGCCGCTCACCAACATCGCGCTGGCGCTGATCCGCGAGCCGCGCATCGCAGGGCGCATCAAGGAAATCGTGCTTATGGGCGGCGGCTTCTTCGAGGGCGGCAATGTCACGCCGACGGCCGAATTCAACATCTATGTCGACCCGCATGCCGCCGACGTGGTGCTGAAGTCCGGCATTCCGATCGTGATGATGCCGCTCGACGTCACCCACAAGGCGCTGACCACCGCCAAGCGTACGCAGGCCTTCCGCAAGCTCGGCACCAAGGTCGGTATTGCGACGGCCGAGATGCTGGAGTTCTTCGAACGCTTCGACGAGGAGAAATACGGTACCGACGGCGGACCGCTGCACGACCCCTGCGTCATCGCCTATCTGCTGAAGCCGGAGCTGTTCAAGGGCCGCAAATGCAATGTCAGCGTGGAAACCGCTTCGGAGCTGACCATGGGCATGACCATCATCGACTGGTGGGGCGTGACCAAGCGGCCGACGAACGCCATGGTGATGCGCGACATCGACCATGACGGCTTCTTTGCCCTGCTGCTGGAAAGGCTGGCGCGACTTTAACTCCTGATCGCATGCCGCCCAGCTGCAACTCTTGGGCGGCATGTTTTGGGCCGCTCAAGCGCGAATCAGACGAAAGCTGTCGGCACCGTATTTATGATGTTGTCGTTCGATCGGAACATCCGATCCGACAATGTGCGGTGTCTCCACCTCACCATCGACAAATACCAAGGCATTGCTGTCGTGGAGACGGATTCCGTATCTATAATACAGTCCTCGGCCGACCGCGCTTTTCGGATTGAGAGGCATCAGGCTCACATTTTCGACGACGCCTGTCATGATTTGCGTGCCGACAATCGGGTTGTTGCGGCTCATAGCAATTGGGACGATCATTGCCACGCCAATTGCGCAGAAGAAGCCGACGCCGATCACTGCCTCGCGATATTCAGCTTGAAACAGAATTAGTCGATTTCTAAGGGAAAGCCGCGGTTGTCCCATGACCTATAATTGAGTGGCGCGCAGGCCTTGTTCAATGGCCTTCCACTTAAATGCCAACCTCGACACTACTTCGTTCGCGAAAACGCCAGCCACAGGCCGCCGCCGACCAGGAAGCTGCCGCTGATCCTGGACATGAGCTTGATGCGGCTGGCCGACAGCAGGCGCCCGGCGCGGCCGGCGGCGAGCGCGTAGGTCGAATCCGAGATGGCCGCGAAGATCATGGCCGTCAGGCCCATGACGACGATCTGCAGCGAGTAGTTGCCGTGCGGCGCAATGAATTGCGGAAAGAAGGCGCCGAAGAAGACCAGCGTCTTGGGATTGCTCAGCGCCACCAGCAGGCCTTGCAGGAAGAAGCCGCCGCGCGGTTTCCTCGAGGTCCCGTCCGCGTTCAGCTTGCCCTTGGAGCGGAACATCTGCACGCCCATCCAAATCAAATAGGCGGCGCCGATTAGCCGTATCCATTCGAACCAGTGGCCCATGCCCGAAATCAGCGTGTTCAGGCCGATGCCGACGATGGCGAGCATCACGGCCAGCCCGGCCTGCGTGCCGGCGACATTGGCGAGACCGGCGCGGGTGCCGTGGCGGATGCTGTTGGCAATGATCAGCGTGACCGTCGGCCCGGGCACCAGGATAATGACGATGCAGGCCAGTACATAGGCGGCGTAGAGCTCCAGCGACATGATTTTTCCCTTGGTATGCCGCAACGCGGCGTAACGGAGGACAATCAATGCATGGCGGCGCTGCCGGTGCAAGCCGGCATGCGAAGCGCTGCCATACGCCTGTGATTCCGGTTCAGGCGCCGGCCTGCCAGGGCAACGTCGCCTCATAGACCGCCGCCGCCTTCAGCACGGCGAGGTCGCCGCGCGGCCGGCCGATCAACTGCATGCCCATCGGGCGGCCTCTGCCGTCGAAGCCGACCGGTACGTTGACCGCCGGGCAGCCGCCCAAGGTGGCGAGGGCGGAAACCTGCATCCAGCGGTGATAGCTGTCCATGGCTCGTCCGGCGACCTCGTGCGGCCAGTGCGTGCCGACTTCGAAAGGGAAGACCTGCGCGGTCGGCAGCGCGATGAGATCGAAGCGGTCGAAGATCGACAGCAGCGTGCGATGCCAGGACGTGCGGACGACCGAGGCCGCGCGGATCTGCGGCGCCGTGAGCCGCATCGCGTTCTCCACTTCCCAGACGGCTTCCGGCTTCAGCAGGTTGCGCTTCATGGGATCGTCATAATGGGTCTTGAGCGCGCAGCCGCTGCTGGCTTGGCGCAGTGTCACAAACGCCTGCCACAATGCTTCGAAATCGAAATCCGGCAGCATGGATTCCGTCAGGAAGGATGCGCCGGCGAACCGGCCGAGCGCAGCCTCGCACAGTTCAAGGATACCGGCTTCGACCGGCAGATGGCCACCGAGATCGCCGAGCCAGGCAACGCGGCCGCCAGTGGCCGCGGCCCCCAGCCCGTTGAAGAAAGAACCCGGTTTCTCGTAAGACAAAGGCGCGTGCGGATGATAGCCCGCTTGCACATCGAGCAGCAGCGCCATATCGCCGATGTTGCGGCCCATCGGTCCTTCGACGCCCATCTGCGCATGGAAGACCTCAAGATCCGGCCCGCCGGGAACGAGCCCTTGCGACGGGCGGAAGCCGTAGACATTGTTCCAGGCGGCGGGATTGCGCAACGAGCCGCCGAAGTCGCTGCCATCGGCGACCGGCACCATGTCGAGCGCCAGCGCCACCGCCGCGCCGCCGCTCGAGCCGCCGGCGGTCAGGGCCGGATCGAAAGCGTTCAGCGTCGGCCCGAACACATTGTTGTAGGTGTTGGAGCCAAGGCCGAATTCGGGGACGTTGGTCTTGCCGATGATAATGGCGCCGGCGTCGCGGATGCGCTCGACGAAGAAATCGTCTTCCTGCGGCACGAAGTCGGCGAAGATCGGCGAGCCGAAGGAGGTCCGGAGGCCCTTCGTCATGGCGAGGTCTTTGATGGCGATCGGCAGGCCGAAAAGCGCTCCGGTTCCGGCCCCCGCTTGCCGCGCGTCGGCAGCATCGGCCTGGGGCAGGATGTCGCCACGGTCGCGCAACGAGACGATTGCATTGACCAGCGGGTTGACCGCCTCGATCCGGTCGAGGAACGCCGTCACTACCTCGCGCACGGAAAGCTTCCTTCGGCGGATCGCGCCTGCAAGCTCGACGGCGGACAGGCGGCAGATCTCGCCAGCCGGCGGCACGGCATGCTTCGTCGGCGGCCGCATCATCTCAACGGGTTTCCTGCAACGCCTTGTCGACATCCGCAGCCAGCGGGATCGCCGGCTGGGCGCCGGGCTTGAGGCAGGCCAGCGAGCCGGCCGCGCCGGCGCGCACGAGTGCCTGCTCAAGCGCGAGGCCCGACGACAGGCCGGCAGCGAAGTAGCCGCAGAACGTGTCGCCGGCGCCGACCGTGTCGACCGGAGTGATCTTCGTTGCCGGAATGGTCAGGAAATCGGTCGGCGTTGCCGCCATTACGCCATCGCCGCCAAGCGTGACGACAACGGTGCGGCCGGTTTTGCCGGCAAAGTCGCGCATCCGTGCCGCACGGTCACGGCCGCCCAGCGCCAGCGCCTCGCCATAGAGGTCGAACTCGGTCTCGTTGGCGACGGCATAGTCGGCCTTGGCGAGGAAAGCCGCTGCTTCAGCCTGGAAAGGCGCGGTGTTGAGCACCGTGACGGCGCCGGCCGCCCGTGCCTGGTCGAGCGCGGCATCGACGGTTGGCAGCGGGATCTCGTTCTGCAAGAGAACGACATCGCCCTTCTTCAGAAAGGCCTTGGAAAGATCGCCGGGCAGGACGGAAGCGTTGGCGCCCGGCACCACGGCAATGATGTTCTCGCCGTCGTCGCTCACCATGATCAGCGCCGTCCCAGTCGAGGCAAAAGTCTCGGCAACGCCGGATAGATCGACCTTGCCGCTGCGCAGCAACGCCAGCGCCTCGGTGGCGAAGCTGTCCTTGCCGACGGCACCGACCATGCGCACCGCGGCGCCGGCGCGTGCGGCGGCCAGCGCCTGGTTGGCCCCCTTGCCGCCGGGCGCGGTGACGAAACCGGAGCCGCTCACCGTCTCGCCCGGGCTCGGCAAGCGGTCGACATTGGCGACAAGGTCGAGATTAATCGAGCCGACGACGATGATCAAGGAATGCCTCCTGCCAGCGCAAGTTCATGGTACTGGAGCATCCCTGCGTTCGGGCGAAGGCGGGTCGTTCCAATCGGGAAGCTAACCTGTAAGCCCGCTGCTTGCCAGACCACGCAGATGGTCCAGCGTAGTTTGCGGCCGTGACCCTATTCGCAGCGCACGGTAACGACGCCCTGATAGCTGCCGGCTGGAAAAATACCGCTCGACTTGGTGGCGGTGAGATCGACCTGCATGGCGTGGGTGCCGTTGGCCACCCTTTGCGGCACGCTTCCGTTGATGTCGACCCCCGAGCCGTCGAGGCGGAAGACCGAGGCGAAGGTCACGTTGGTGCCGCCGCCGCTCGGCGCGGACGAGAATGCGGCGGGCGCCGGCGCCGAGACCGAATAGCAGTCCAGCAAGTTGAACAAGGAGCACAGCGTTGAGGTTGCCACAACGGTCGCGCTGGCACTCGACCCGCCCGCCTGCTTGGAGCCCAATATGCCGATGGCTGGATTAACCGTCATCGTTCCCGATGCCCCGACCGTGATGGTGCAGGTGCCGGTGATCGCTGCTTGCACCGGAAGGCAGAAGCCGGCAAGCGCTGCCATCACAAGCGGCGCGCGGCTATTTCTTCTTCTTTTTCTTGCCATCGCTATTTCCAGTCCTGATGCCCCAGCCTTCGTTGGCCCATCCGGGTGATGTCGCCGCAGGAGCGGCAGCGCTGGCGGCCACGCTTGCCGTCTGGCCGTCGGCGCCGAGGCCCATTTTGAGGAGTTTCAGCGCCAGTTGCAGGCGCTCGACCTCAAGCTCGTAGAGGCGGCTGCAATCGACGCGCTTCGGGGTACGTCCGATCGGGATCACCACGCGACCGTAGGTGGCGACGTCGTTGTTCGACTGGTTGTTGCCTCTGATGACGCCGAGGTCGAGATAGGCACCGGTGCCCGATACCGCGGAACGGCAGGTGGTGCCGTCGGAAGCATGGACCTCGTCCTGGCCCTGAGGCAAGGTCACGCCGGGCAGGTTGAAGCCGCTCTCATTCTGATTGAGGTTGTAGACATCCTCGGCCAGAACCGGGGAGACAGCCGACATGGCCACCAGCGCAAATGTCAGGATTTGCGGTGCCCAAAGAACTTTCCGCATATCTGTGCCTTTATCTGCGTCTGCTGGTTGGGAAAGGGGATGCTTTCGGTACAGATACGCACTTTACGCTCGGCAGCGCCGCCGAAGGGCACGACCACAAGGACAGGACGGGAAGCCTGGGAGGCCAGTTGGAAGACACTTGGAGAGATCCTGGCGTCCACCGGCTGAAAATCCTGATCGTAGACGTGGATTTCGATCCTGATCTTCTGATCGTAGGGATTGGCGGGGAATACGCGGACCGCGAAGGCGTCGGTGAAACTGTTAACCTCACCGCGCATCGGCGACATCGACTGGGCGGCGGCGGCAACAGGTATCAAGCCAACGGCCAGTGCCGTGGCCAGGGTTCCAGCGAGTTTCAACGGAGCCTCCTTCCCGATGGCTATTCGCAGCGCAGCGTTACTGTTGCCTGATAGTTTCCGGAGGCGAAGCGGTTGCTGCCGCCCTTGGTGCCGGCGAGGTGGACCGAGACGAGGTCGGCGCCGGGAGCGGACAGACTGGTGGCAGAGCCGGTTTCCGCGATGGTGTGGGCGCCGGCAGCCGAATAGGTCGGCGTCCAGGTGGTGGCCGTGACGTCGGCGGCCGGTGCCGTGGTGAGGGTGACCGGATCGACGCTGAGCGCTACGCCTCCGGTGGTGGTGAGCGTGACCGTGCCCGCCGAGCCGCCGCTGTTATGTGAGCTTAGCGACTGAAGGTCGGTGCTTACGGTCATCGTGCCGTTGGTGGCGACAACCAGCGTGCAGGTTGCGGTGACCGTGCCATTGAAAATGACATTTGTGGCCAAAGCGGTCTGGCCAACACAGGCGACCAGCACGGCTGCGCCGAAGGCGACTCGAAACAACCTCATGGAGACCCTCCTATTAAGCCGGATCACCCGATTTAATATGAGTCATAGTCGCTTTATCAGAGTTAATTTTGTGTAAACTTTGAATATTGTTCGAATAAACATCGTCGTAAAAACCGGGAGTTGCCCTCGGTTGCAACTGAAATGTCGAGTTAAAAACTATTCCCTTAAAATGATACGTCGGGATTTATATAGTTTTTCTGCAATGCTCGAAAAATCGATATTTTAGGACGCCACTTGCCCCGCTTCCCAACCCAGGATGGCGCGCTTGCGAGTGAGGCCCCAGTGATAGCCGGTGAGGTCGCCGGATTTGCCGATGGCGCGGTGGCAGGGCACCACGAAGGAGAGCGGGTTGGCGCCATTGGCGGCGCCGACGGCGCGGCTGGCGCTCGGCGCGCCGATGCTGGCGGCGATCGACGAATAGGTACGGGCCTTGCCCATCGGAATCTCGAGCAATGCCTCCCAGACGCGAACCTGGAAGTCGGTGCCGATCATCACGACATGCAGCGGCTGGTCCGGGCGCCACAGCGTGGGGTCGAAGATACGCGCGGCGTAGGGACCGGTCGCGGCCATGTCCTCGACATAGGCGGCATTCGGCCAGCGGCTGGACATGTCGGCGAAAGCGGCGCGCTCCTCACCCGGATCGCTGAAGGCGAGGCCGGCAAGCCCGCGGTCGGTGGCCATGATCAGCGCGGTGCCGAACGGCGAGGAATGATAGCCGTAGCGGATGGTGAGCCCGGCGCCGCGCGTCTTGTAGTCGCCCGGCGACATCGCCTCGTGGGTGACGAAGAGGTCATGCAGCCGGCCGGGGCCCGACATGCCAAGCTCGAACGAAGTTTCAAGCAGCGGCATGCCTGAATCGAGCAGCTTGCGGGCATGGTCCAGTGTCACCGCTTGCAGGAAGGCCTTGGGCGACAGGCCGGCCCAGCGGGTGAACAGCTTCTGAAGGCCGGTCGGCGTCTCGCCGACCTCTTCGGCCAATACTTCCAGCGACGGTTGGTCGCGATAGTCGAGGCTGATCTTCTCGATGGCGCGGCGCACGATTTCGTAGTCGCTGCCTTCGGGTGTGATGTCCTTTTTGAGAACTGCTGTCCGTGTGCTCATGGAATTTCTCCTTGAGCCGGAATATCGCCCCTTGGGGCGCCGATCGCCACCCGAAACTTGCCTTCTTGCGGCGTATGCCCAGATAGACACCTGTTTCTAGAGCCTGTTCCCCATCGCGGCGGAATCGGGATGAGATCCTATCCCAGCGTTCAGCATGATCTCCGGCGCAACCCGTGCCCATTCGGGATCATGCTCTGGCCAGGAGGCGCCGATGGCTGGCGAGAAAGTGCATCTGACGGGCGAAAAGGAAACCTTGCTGATAACGCTCTACGGCAAGGCGCTGGAGAGCCGTCTGCCGGATACGCTGCTTAAGGATCACTTCGCCGATGAGGCGGTGCGCAAGATCGACTATGATGTCGACTATCCCGATGTCACGAACTCCGGCGCAAGCTTTACCCGTCTCGCGACCACTACAATCTCGTCGCTTCCTCGGTGATCGAACCGGGCTGGCTGGCTGAAGTGCCCCGCAACCGCCCAGCCATGGTGGTCGCGGAAGGACTGACGCCCTATCTCGCCGCCGAGGCAGGATTAAGCTTGCTTTCACGGCTTGTGTCGCATCTTGCCACTGGCGAGCTGATGTTCGACGCCTACAGCCGTTTCGGCCTGAAGCTGCTTCGCTTGAATCCCACTCTGAGGGCAACTGGCGCCAAGGTCCACTGGGCCATCGAAGATCCGCACGACCTGGAGCGGGCTATTCCGAAACTCCGGTTCGTCGAGGATATCTCGGCCTACGAGCCTGAGCACGCCGCCCGCATGGGCTGGTTCGCCGGACTGTTCGTTCGCCTTTGGAAACGCGTTCCCGCATTGCGCAAGATCGGCAGGCTTTTGCGCTACCGCTTCTGAAGCGGCGGTTCAGCGCGCCTTGGCGATTGCCAGCGCCCGCGAAAAGGCCGTGGCGAAACTCTCGCGGTCGTCGGGATTGAGGAAGCCGCCGATCGGCACGTTCTGGCCCTGCGCTTCCACCGCCATCCTGGTGATGCCGATCTCGGCATGACGGGCGACGGAGAACCGTGCCCAGAACGGGTTGAAGCGGTGCGCTTCCGACTTTCCCGAGGGTGCCGTTTTGCGGATATCGAGACTGGTGTGTGAGACCGACACTTCCTCGCGGGCGCGGGCCGCCCGATAATTGATGCGGAAGGCGATGTAGACGGCGACCACGTCGAGGCCGAAGAAGCCGAACACCGGCCAGGCGCCGCGCGACAGGAAAAAAGCGCCTGTCACCAGCCAGCCGAACAGCAAAGCGCCCATCAGGATGAGGAAGCCCGTCCTGCCCAGCGAGCGGTGCGGGGTGAGGAGCGCCTGAAAGAAGGGCTCGTCGGCCTGAAATGAGGCGTTTGTGTCGCTCATGCCTGGATATTATAGGAGGGGAATGACAAGCCCCAAGCCCAAAGAGTCTTCCGCCCCGAAAAAAGAGCCGCCGGCCGGCCGTCGTGACGGTTCGAACGCCAAGCCGCGGCCGCGGCAGGTGCGGCGAATTTCGCTCTACAGCCCGGCCGAAGTGCACGAGATCTTCCGGCGCTTTTCGGTCCAGCGCCCGGAGCCGAAGGGCGAGCTCGAACATATCAACGCCTTCACGCTGCTGGTGGCGGTGGTGCTTTCGGCGCAAGCGACCGACGCCGGCGTCAACAAGGCGACGCGGGCGCTGTTCAAGGCCGCCGATACCCCGCAAAAGATGCAGGCGCTGGGTGAAGCCAAGGTCGGCGAATATATCCGCACCATCGGGCTCTGGCGCAACAAGGCCAAGAATGTCATTGCGCTGTCGGAGGCGCTGATCCGCGACCATGGCGGCGAAGTACCCAACGACCGCGATGAGCTGGTCAAGCTGCCGGGGGTCGGGCGCAAGACCGCCAATGTCGTGCTCAACATGGCCTTCGGCCAGCATACGATGGCGGTCGATACCCACATTTTCCGCATCGGCAACCGGATAGGACTGGCGCCCGGCAAGACGCCCGAACAGGTCGAGCAGGGGCTGTTGGAAATCATTCCAGACGAATATATGCGCCATGCGCATCACTGGCTGATCCTGCATGGCCGCTATGTCTGCAAGGCGCGCAAGCCGGATTGCCCGGCCTGCGTCATCGCCGATCTCTGCAAGGCGCAGGAAAAGACAACCAGCGTGCCGGCGCCGCTGATCGAGATCGCTCCTCTTGAGACGGTCGTTGCCGAAAATCAGATGCCGTAGCCGCGCGCCATGGCCGCGGCGAAAACCGGGATCAGCAGGAAGACAAAGGCTTCGGCGCGGATGTACGCCTTGACGGAAGCAAGCTCGGCTGCCGGCACCAGGAACGAGGGATTGGCGCTGGCCTGCCGGTTCCAGGAAATGAAGCGGACGGTCGGAATGATCGACAGCAGGGCGACACTGCCAAACGCCGCCATCTTGGCCCAGAACACCCAATTGTAGACGTAGAATTCCCAACCTTTGAGGCCGTAGACGACGCGGCCGATGCCGATGACGATGATCAGCGTGGCGATGATGCCGTAGTGGCGGTCGATGCCGGCCAGCCGCCTCAGCGTGGCGGCGGTGAGATCGCCGCGCATCAGCACGAATTCGGCACCGATGATCCCCGCCAGCGAAAACACCAGCAGATGATGGAAGACGGCAAGCACGAGATCGGTGGTGTCCATGCTCGTTCCCTCGGGTTTGACAACGCCAGTCCGCGCCTGACAAATTGGCAGAGGCTGAATCAGCCTGGCGCGAAAATAACACCGCCACGCAAAATTCCTATAGCGGGCACTTCAGAGCTTGAATGCTATCGCCCGCAAGCACGCCTGTCGCGTTTGCCTCATGCACAAGCATCGCCGATGATTTTTTGCTGGTTCGCGGTCGGTGTTGCCCTGGCCCTTGCACCGGATCGGAGATTTGCTAAGCGCTGACGACAACAGCGAGGCAGATTCCATGGACAATCGGCACGGCGTTCCGGTCATCGAGACGGGGCGAACCATCCTGCGGGCGCACCGGATCGAGGATTTCGGCGCCTATGCCGCCATGTGGGCCGATCCGGCGGTCACCCGCTTCATTGGCGGCAAGCCGCGCACGCGCGAAGAAAGCTGGATGCGCTTCCTGCGTCACGCCGGCCTGTGGTCGCTGCTCGGCTACGGCTTCTGGGCGATCGAGGAGAAGGCGACGGGCCGGTTCGTCGGCGAGGCCGGTTTTCACGACCTGAAGCGGGATATGGTGCCGTCGATCGAAGGTATTCCCGAGGCCGGGTGGGCGCTCGCTCCTGCCGTGCATGGCGCGGGTCTCGCCACCGAGGTCGTCGGCCGTGTCCTGGCATGGGGCGACGAGACGTTCGGGCATGCGAAAACGGTCTGCATCATCGATCCGGAGAATACGGCGTCGTTGAACGTTGCCGGGAAGTGCGGCTACCGGGAAGTGGAACGGACCACCTATCACGACGCCCCAACAATCCTGCTGGAGCGGCGGCCCTGAGCGGCGTCATCGACTGGACATAGCCGTTCTGCTAGCATCGATCATCAAGCGAGGGGATGATCGATGCGTGCATTCAAGACGACTATCATCGGATTTTTCTGGGCGGGGCTGGTGCTCATGCTGGCGGTGCGGCTTGCGGCGGCCGATGCTACGGTGCCGTCCGCCGACATCAAGGGCGCCGCCGACAATCAACTGGCCAAGCGCTACGAAGGCTCCTTCATCGTTTCTTACCAAAAGCTTGCCTTCACCGATTTCAGCGTACCATTGTCGCCCTTGAAGCCGAGTGCGGATCCGGACGCACGCGACACGATGAACAATCGCGTTTTCGCGCCGGACAAGAAGGCCGAGGCGGAGGGCGCCCTTACCCGCATCGCCTATGTGCTTCCCGCTGAGCGCTCGCCGCTCGAGGTGCTGCGCAACTATCAGGATGTGGTCAAGGCGGCCGGCGGAGAGGTCCTGTTCGAATGCAAGAAGGAGGAATGCGGCGGCGCTGCCGACCGTTCGTCGAGCGGCGGCGGTAACGATATGAGCCTGACGATGTACTTCTTCCACGAGAGCGATCTCAAGGACGCGGCCTTTTCCAATGGCGCTTGCGCGCTGGCATCCGGCATCAACGATCAGCGCTATTTCTCGGCCAAGGTGCCGCAGGATGGGGGTGACGCCTATGTCACCGTGCAGACCTACTCGCTGACCGACGATCTCTACTGCAAGAAACTCAACGGCCGCACCATCGCCGTCGTCCAGGTGCTGGAACCCAAGCCGCGCGACAAGAAGATGGTGGTCGTCGAGGCGGCCAAGATGGCTGATTCGCTGTCCGCCACCGGCAGCATCTCGCTTTACGGCATCTTCTTCGACACCGACAAGGCCGACATCAAGGCGGAGTCGGAACCGACGCTGAAGGAGATTTCGACGCTGTTGGCCAATCAGCCTGACATGGCTGTGATCGTCGTCGGCCACACCGACAATCAGGGTGCCTTCGATTACAATCTCGACCTTTCATCGCGGCGGGCGCAAGCGGTCAAGGCAGCTCTCGTCGCGAAATACGGCATCGACGGTTCGCGGCTGACCTCGGCCGGAGCCGGCATGATGGCGCCCGTCGCCAGCAATGACGACGAGGCGGGCCGTGCCAAGAACCGTCGGGTGGTGTTGGTCAAGCTGAACTGAGCGAGCCTTCGAGACCAGCGACACGTTCTACGACACCGCCGCGAGGCTTGCCTGTTCGAGCATAGAGGCATCCTCGCCGAAGGCGCGGGTGGCGCGGGCCGCGGCTTCGAGCAGCGGACGTCTCATGCGCTGGAGGAAGGCGGCGTCGACACGCGTGCCGGGGCCGGCCAGCGTCAGCGCGCCGAGCAGGACGCGCCCTGGACCGAATACCGGCGCCGATACACCAGCTGTTTCGGGATCACGGTCGCCGACAGCCAGACAGGTGCAGGTCCTGCGTATGGTCTCGTAGGGCTCGCCCTGCTGGCCGGAAAACGCGGCAAGCACGCGCCCACCCGAGCCGGCCAGCAAAGGCAATACATCGCCCTCGCGTATCGTGTGGCGGATCGGGTGCTTGGATTCGACGCGATAAAGACAGGTGCGGACGTCGCCCGAGCGAACATAGAAGGCGACGCTCTCCCAGCTTCGCTCGGAGAGGTCGCGCATGATCGGCAACAGGATATCGACCGCCACGACCGAGCGCTGATAGAGCGCACCGAGCCGGAAAGTCGCGGGTCCGACGCGGTAACGCCCGTCATCCAGACGCTCGAGCAGCTGTCCGCGCAGCAGCGATTTTGCCAACCGCAGGATCGTGCTTTTGTAGAGCCCGGTGCGCGCCGCGATTTCAGCCAGGCTGAGCGAACGGTCAGCGGCGGTGAAGGCATCGAGGATGGCAATCGCCCGATCAAGCGCAGCGACCCCTTCAACTGACGCAGTTTTGACGGCAAATGCGGATATGGCTGCTCTTTCGTTCATTTCGTATCGTTCCGCCGAGAAGCCTTCGGCCGCTTTCGCCTAGGCATGTTGTGTGCCCCAATGCGGGCTTCGAGCGCATAGCGGTTCCCAGCCCACAAACAGCCGGTCAAGAAATTGTGCTTCGCACTGTTTGTTCTGTCTAGCAGAATATCGTTCCTGTTGACAGAACAAGTTACAGCCTGCATGATTTTTCGGCGGGTCTGGGTTCAGGCGCGTTTTGGCAGGCACCGGAGGAGGTGTCGTGATCTGGAGGAATCCCATGCTGAACAGACGCAGATTTTTGATGAGCACCGCGGCCGCGGGCGCCGCCGGCCTGGTGGCATCTCACCTGACCCCCGCCTTCGCCCAAAGCGCGCCGCAGATACAAGTCTTCGTGCCGGCCGCACCTGGCGGCGGCTGGGACCAGACGGCGCGCGCGATGGACCAGGTGCTGCGCAGCGAGAAGCTCATCTCCGGCTCGCAGATCACCAATGTCGGCGGCGCCGGCGGCACGGTCGGGCTGCCGCAATTCATCAATCAATGGAACGGCAGGGGCAATGCGCTGATGGTTGCAGGCATGGTCATGGTTGGCGCCATCATTGCCAATAAGGCCGCCAACAACTTGACGCAGGTCACGCCGATCGCCCGCCTCACCGGCGAGTTCGAAGCGCTAGTGGTGCCGGCGGCTTCGCCATTCAAGACGGCCGCCGATTTCATCGCCGCGCTCAAGGCCGACCCGACAAAGGTTCCTGTCGCCGGCGGTTCGGCCGGCGGGTCGGACCATATCCTGTTCGGCCTGATCGCCAAGACGGTCGGCGTGCCGGCCACCAATCTGTCCTACGTCCCGTTCGCCGGCGGCGGCGAGGCTCTCTCGGCGCTGCTCGGCAACCAGGTCGCGGCCGGCATCTCCGGCTTTGGCGAGTTCTCCGAACAGATCAAGGCGGGTGCGCTACGGCTGCTCGCCATCTCGGCCGATAAGCGCCAGGAAGGCATCGACGCGCCGACGCTGAAGGAAGCCGGCATCGACGTCGAACTGTTCAACTGGCGCGGCGTCTTCGCGCCCCCCGGCGTTTCCGACGCCGACAGGGCGGCGATGATCGCGCTGGTGGAGAACATGGCCAAGAGCGATGCCTGGGCGACCGAGTGCAAAAACCGTAACTGGACACCCATCCTGCTCACCGGCGACGACTATGTGAAATTCGTCGCCGAGGATTCGGCCCGCATCGAAGCCATCCTGAAGGACCTCGGGCTCGCCTGATTTCTCCCAGGGGCGGCTCGCCGCCCCTTTTCTGGACCTCGCCGGTTGCATCGGGACCGGCCATCGGTTGACGGTATGAGGGCCGAGCCCTGCCAGTTGGCCGGCAACCCTGGGGAGCACAACAATGAGCAGCAGCGACCAGCAGGCGGCGCCGTGGCGTCTCGCGGTGCCGGAATTGTCGATCGGCATCGGGCTTCTGGCCTGTGCCGCCGCGGTGGCCTGGCAGACGCTGGCAATTCCGGTGTCGCCGCTCTATTCCAAGGTCGGCCCCACCGTCTTTCCCTATCTCACCATGATCGGCCTGGTGGTTCTGTCCCTGTTGCTCATCGTCGCGGCGCTTCGCGGTGGCTGGCAACCGGAGGAGGAAAAGGAGACGCCGACCGACTGGAAGGCGATGGGCTTCGTCGCTATCGGCCTGATCGCCAACCTGCTGCTCATCCAGCCGCTCGGCTTCACGGCGGCATCGGTAATCATGTTCGTTCTCGTCTGCTTCGGCTTCGGCAGCAGGCATACGCTGCGTGACGCGCTCACCGGCCTTATCCTGGCGCTGGCCGCCTATTTCGGCTTCGCCAGGGCGCTCGGCGTCAACATCGGCGCCGGTTTCGTCGAGAACCAGCTGAACACGGTGATCGATGCGATCATCGGTGCGTTGAGAGGCTGACGGCATGGAAACGCTTGGTCATCTCGCGCACGGGTTCTCTGTCGCCTTCACGCCGGTCAATCTCCTGTGGTGCCTGCTCGGCACCACGCTCGGCACCGCCATCGGCGTGCTGCCCGGGCTCGGGCCGGCGCTGACCATCGCGCTGCTTCTGCCGATCACCTACCAGGTTGCGCCGGAGGCTTCCTTCATCCTGTTTGCCGGCATCTATTACGGCGCCATGTATGGCGGCTCGACGACGTCGATCCTGCTCAACACACCCGGCGAAAGTGCCACCATCGTCACCGCGCTGGAAGGCAACAAGATGGCGCGGTCGGGCCGGGGCGGTGCGGCCCTGGCCACTTCGGCGATCGGCTCCTTCGTGGCCGGCACCATCGGCACGATGGGCGTCGCCTTCCTGGCGCCTATCGTGGTCAAGTTCGCGCTGGCCTTCGGCCCGGCCGAGTACTTCTCGCTGATGGTGCTGGCCTTCATCACCGTTTCGGCGGTGCTCGGTTCGTCCTCGGTGCGCGGCCTCACAAGCCTGTTCGCCGGCTTCGTCATCGGCATGATCGGGGTCGACCTGCAGACCGGCCAGCCGCGCTTCACCTTCGGCATGACCGAACTGCTCGACGGCGTCGACGTCATCATCGCCGCGGTCGGCCTGTTCGCCGTCGGCGAAACGCTCTACATGGCTTCGCGCCGCTACGCCGGCAAGGACGAGATCGTGCCGCTGAAGGGCTCGCTCTACATGACCGCGGCCGAGTGGGGGCGCTCATGGAAACCCTGGCTGCGAGGTGCGGCGATCGGCTTTCCGATCGGCGCGATGCCGGCCGGCGGTGCCGAGATCCCGACCTTCCTATCCTATGCGATCGAAAAGAAGCTGTCGAAGCACAAGCAGGAGTTCGGCACGGTCGGCGCCATCGAGGGCGTCGCCGGCCCCGAGGCCGCCAACAACGCATCCGCCGCCGGCGTGCTGGTGCCGATGCTGACGCTCGGCCTGCCGACCTCGGCGACGGCGGCGATCATGCTATCGGCCTTCCAGAGCTACGGCATCAACCCCGGGCCGCTGCTCCTGACGACGCAGGGCGATCTCGTCTGGGGCCTGATCGCCAGCCTGTTCATCGCCAATGTCATCCTCGTCATCCTCAACCTGCCGCTGATCGGGCTGTGGGTGCGGCTGTTGAAGATCCCGGCGCCGCAGCTCTATGCCGGCATCCTGGTGTTCGCCACCGTCGGCACCTACGGCATCTCGCAATCGCCGGTCGATCTCGTCATCCTCTATCTGCTGGGTGCGGCAGGGTTCCTGATGCGGCGCTTCGATTTCCCGACCGCGCCCGTCATCATCGGCATGATCCTGGGGCCGCTCGCCGAAACCCAGTTCCGCCGGGCGATGACCATCTCGAACGGCGACTGGTCGGTGTTCTACAAGCATCCGCTGTCGCTGACGCTGCTGACGCTCGCTTTCATCGGCCTGGTCGGGCCGCATATCTGGGCCTTCATCGAGCACCGCCGGCGGCGGGGACCGGAGCATGTGCCGGGCGATGCCTGACCGATTTGAGATGTCATGACTGAATTGCTTTCCGGTATCCGCGTGCTCGACCTGACCAATGTCCTGGCCGGACCTTATTGCTCCTATCAGCTTGCGCTGCTCGGCGCCGACGTGATCAAGGTCGAGTCGCCGCAGGGCGGAGACCTGGCGCGCCAGCTCGGCGGCTCGCCTACGCTCAACAGCGCCGGCATGGGCGCCTCGTTCCTGGCGCAGAACGCCGGAAAACGATCTGTCGTGCTCGACCTCAAGAAAGAAGCCGATCGCGAGCGCTTCCTCGATCTGGTCGCCAGCGCCGATGCACTGGTGGAGAATTTCCGCCCCGGCGTGATGGATCGGCTCGGCCTCGGCCACGAGGCGCTGAAAGCGGTCCGTCCCGGCCTGGTCTATTGCGCGATATCGGGTTTCGGCCAGACCGGGCCGATGCGCGGCAATCCCGCCTATGACCAGATCATCCAGGGTCTTTCGGGAGTCATGAGCATCACCGGCACGCCGGAGACGGCGCCGCTGCGCGTCGGCTATCCCGTCGCCGACACGCTGGGCGGACTGGTGGGGGCGTTCGCCATCGCCGCGGCATTGGTCCGGCAGAAGACCAGCGGCGAGGGTGCCTTCCTCGATGTCTCGATGCTCGAATGCACGCTGTCCGCACTTGGCTGGCCGGTTTCCAACTATCTGACGGCGGGTATCGATCCGCAGCCGATGGGCAATGAGAACATGACAGCGGCTCCTTCCGGCGCTTTTCGCACCGGCGACGGCTTGCTCAACATCGCCGCCAACAAGCAGGAACAGTTCGTGACGCTATGCCGGCTGATCGGGCGGCCGGAACTGGCGGGAGATGCCCGGTTTGCCGAGCGCGAGACGCGCAAGCGCAACCGAGCGGCGCTTAAGGTCGAGATCGAGGACGCCCTGGCGAGCGCCCCGGCGGCGGTCTGGGAAGACATGTTCAATCGTGCCGGCGTGCCGGCGGGCAGGGTGCTGACGATCCCGCAAGTGTTGGCCGAACCGCAAGTGCTCGAACGCCAAGTAACGGCACGTTTCGAGGATATGCCCGGCATGGACAGGCCGCTGACGGTTTTGCGCGGCGGCTTCATGGTCGATGGTGCCGCGCCCTTGCCGACGCTGCCGCCGCCGACGCTGGGCGAGCATATGGACGAGGTGTTCGCCGGCCTGCCGCCGCGCGCCAGGGCAAAGGCAAAAGCATGAGCAGGACGGACGAGAAAACCGGCCGCGAGCGCGGCGAGGAATGGTGGCGGACCGATATCATCGAGATGCACCCTGGCGTCATCAGGCTGCGCGGCTACGAAATCCAGGATCTGATCGGCCGTGTCAGCTTTCCGGCTGTCATCTGGCTGATGCTGCGTGGCGAACTGCCGACCGAGGACCAGGCGGCGCTGCTCGGCATCGCGCTGGGTGCCGCCGTCGACCATGGGCCGCAAGCGCCGTCGATCGCCATCGCGCGCATGGCAGCCACCTGCGGCGTCGGCATCAACAGCGCCATGGCGTCGGCCATCAACGTGCTTGGCGACGTGCATGGGGGCGCCGGCGAACAGGCGCTTTCTTTCTACGGCGACATCGCCGTGGCGCTCGATGGCGGTATGAGGCTGGATGAAGCGGTCACGGCGCGGCTCGACCGGTTCTTCGCGCAGGAGAAGGGTTATGTGCCGGGGCTCGGCCACCGCTTCCATCCGGTCGATCCGCGCGCGCCGCGCCTGCTGGAACTGACCCGCGAATTCGCCGCGCGCAGCGTCGTCAATGGACGTTTCGCCGACATCGCCGAGGCGATCGAGGCGGACGCCGCGCGGCGCAAGGGGAAGAAGATACCGCTCAACATCGATGGCGCCACCGCCGTCATCTATGGCGAGCTCGGTTTTCCGCCGCCGCTGACGCGCGGGCTTTTCGTGCTGTCGCGCTCCGTCGGCATCCTGGCGCATGCCTGGGAACAGTCGCAGCAGAGCGATCGGAACAAGGGCCCATTGCCCCGCGAATGGCTGTGGGCCTATAGCGGCACGCCGGCGCGGCCACTTCCCGAAGGCGAAAATAGCGGCGGGTGAGGTCTTAAGCTTAAATCAGCCGACCGGCGCGGGTTCGGGAAACTTCAAGGTCTTCACCAAGGTCGAGAGATCGGGTTCATCGATGAGCATCGCTGCGTCGGCCGGCGTCAACCAGGCCCGCTGCCGCCGTTTGGCTTCCTGCCAGTCGGCCAGTTCCTCGGTCACCTCAAGCAGATAAACGATGACATCGACACGGACAAAGCGGTTGGCCAGGCGTTTCCAGTAGGAATAGGTGCCAGCCGGCTGCGTCAGAGTCTTGCCGAGCACACCGGCTTCCTCCCGCGCCTCGATCGTGGCTGCCTTGCGTCCGCTCTTGCCCTTCATCGGCCATCCCTTGGGTACGATGAAACGCCTGGTCGTCCGCGACGTGACCAGCATGACCTCGATGTCGCCGTGGGTGTCCAGCCGAAAGGGTATCGCCGCCACCTGGCGGATCCTCTCCCCCTTCTTTGCCTTGCGTACAGCTTTTTTCTTGGTCGCTGCCATAGCTGAAATCCAGTCGAAGCACTGCCCATAGCGTGACGGCGCAGTGTTGCAAAACCAAAACTGCCGCAAGGGCACCCATGGGTGCGGATCATATAAGTCGGCTAATAAATGGAAAGTGCAGGTTTGTCAGCGGCAATTGGTAACGGCGGTGGTGCCGATTATCTGCGTCTGGCAGCTTGGCTTGACCCGCGGCACGACCGGCGGCGGCTGCTGGACGATTACGCGGTCCTGGGCACGGTACTGCTGTTGCTGTTGCTGGAATTGCTGCCGCTGCACGCGATTTTGCAGCGCCTGCAAGTCGTTCTGCTGAATAAGCGCGTTGCCGTTGGCGGATGGATTGAGCACCTGCGCGGAAGCGGAAAGGCCCAAACCCGTCAGCACCGCCGCAGCCAGCACTGCCGGTGCAAAAATCATCAATGGTCGACGCGCAGCCATTCGGTCATTCCCGCCAAAAATACTATCCCGATATATAGGGCGTTTGCGCGGCCATGCCATGGCGGAAGCCTTGATCGAGATCGACGACGGCCTCGCGGCGGCGGAGAATTTGCCCGGCAACCCGGCATTGCACTTGACGGAGGCGATCGATTCGCCGCTCTATCGGGTCGGCGCCGGCCTTGAGCCCAATGGCGTCGATGGCGCCGGCATATTCGCCGGATATTAGTGGCGCCCTCGGGGAAACGGTCAAACTGAATGCGATCAGCGCGTCTTTCATCGCCAGCTTCCAAGCTGACTCAAGGCGGAGCCGGGCGGGAGAGGTCTTTATGAGGAACTACGCGCATTTCGTGGCGATGTTGGGCATTGCCTGCATCGCCGGCCTGCCGGCAGCAGCGGCGCAAACCAAGAGCGACAAGGTGGCGGCGCCGCCCGCGGCCAACGCCCCGCAGTTGCCCGGTGGCGCATCGGCCTTGTCGGAAACCCATGGTGACTGGACGGTCAACTGCCAGATATCGGGCACGACCAAGGCATGCAGCCTGTCGCATCAGCAGTTCAACAAGCAAAACAACCAGCGCCTGCTGGCGATCGAGCTGTCGAGCAAGACCGGCGAGGACGCGACCGGCACGCTCGCTTTGCCGTTCGGCCTGGCGCTCGCCAGGGGCGTCAGCCTGACCATCGACGACCAGAAGCTCGATGGCAACCTGCCGTTCAACACCTGTCAGGTGGTCGGCTGCCTGGTGCCGGTGGCGTTCGATGCCAATGTCACCCCCGTGCTCAAGGCAGGCACCACGCTCAAGATCGACGCCTTCGCGGCCGATACGGGACAGCAGGTGAGCTTTTCCATTCCGCTCAACGGCTTCGGCGGCGCGCTTGCCCGCACGGCCGAGCTGTTGGCCGATTGACGCGTTGAGGTCGTCCGGGGCCTGAGGGTCTCAAACGCATCGCCTGACTGCCTTGAAGCGTCAAGCATTGCACGTGTTGCAAGCAGCAGGAGATCGCTGGCGGCGGGTCTCAGACGACAACCGTCTTCAGCCGTTCTGCGATCACGGCGGCGAGCCGCGCCGCCACCTCGTCCTTGGTCATCTCGGGCCATTCCTCGACGCCGGCCTTGGAGACGATCCGTACCCGGTTGCGGTCGCCGCCCATCACGCCCGAGTGGCCGATGCCGCTGGTCCGCGACACGTCGTTGGCGACGATCAGATCGGCGCCCTTCTTGCTGAGCTTGGCCTCGGCGTTGCGCAAAAGGTCCTGCGTCTCGGCGGCGAAGCCGACGACCAGGCCGGGCCGCTGGCTGTGATGGCCGACCCCGGCGAGAATATCGGGATTTTCGACCATGCGCAGCACCGGCGGTCCTTCGCCCGCCATTTTCTTGATCTTCTCGCCGGCCGAATTTTCGGTTCGCCAATCGGCGACGGCGGCGACGAACACCGCCGCGTCGGCCGGCAGGAGCTGTTCGACCGCGTCGCGCATCTCCTGCGCCCGTTCGACATGGATTGTCTTTACGCCGGCGGGATCGGCGATGCCGACCGGGCCGGAGACGAGGCGCACATCGGCGCCGAGCCGGGCTAGGGCCGCCGCAATGGCATGGCCCTGCTTGCCGGACGAGCGGTTGGCGATGTAGCGCACGGGATCGATCGGTTCGTGCGTCGGGCCGGAGGTGACGATGATCTTGCGCCCGGATAATGGCCTGGGGCCGGCATCGAGCAGTGCCTCGACGGCGGCGACGATCTCCAGCGGTTCGGCCATGCGGCCTTCGCCCGTCTCATTGCTCTCAGCCATCTCGCCGCGGGCCGGGCCGACGAAGCTGATACCGTCCTTGCCCAGCGTCGCCCGGTTGCGGCGCGTCGCCGGATGCGCCCACATCCGGGGGTTCATGGCCGGCGCCATCAGCACGGGCTTGTCGGTGGCGAGGAGCACGGTGGAGGCAAGATCGTTCGCATAGCCGTTGGCGAGCTTGGCCATCAGATCGGCGGTGGCGGGAGCCACGACCAGAAGATCGGCCTCGCGCGACAGCCTGATGTGGCCGACATCGTGCTCGTCCTGGCGATCGAACAGTTCGGTGAAGACATGATCGGCGGAAAGCGCGCCCACCGACAGCGTGGTGACGAATTCCCGTGCGGCCGCCGTCATCACCACCCGCACGGCAGCACCGCGCTCACGCAGCCGGCGAATGAGGTCAAGGGCCTTGTAGGCGGCGATGCCGCCGCCGATGACGAGCAGGATGCGCTTGCCCGAAAGCGTGCCTCGCAGAAATATCTTACCTGTCGGAACGGCGGTCGAGACTGCCGCACCTTGCGATTTGGCCAGTTCGCTCAGGGTCTTCTCGATCTGATCGAGGCGGCCGGCCGGGCCGACCTGGCCATCGACGGCGGCCCGGATCATCACTCTTGCCTGCTCTTCCATGGAGCGGTCGTTTTCCGCCGCCAGTCGGCGCAGCAACTCCTTGACCTCATCGTCGAGGTTACGGATCGTGATGCTTGCCATGTGATTGCACTCTGCCGACCTAATCCGATGACAATGATAGCAATGCAATCAAACCGCCGCAAGTCACGGGACCGCGCGGCGATGCCTTTGGGCCTAGAGGATCTTCCAGGCGATGTAGATCAGCGTCAGCGCGATCACCCATAGCGCCACGCGGCCGGAGCGGCTATAGCGCGCTTCGGCCATGCCGATGGCCCGCGCGGTCGCCTCATCGAAGCGCAGGCCATGCTCGGCCATCAGGTCGATCTCTCGGGACAGCCGCTCGGTGCGGACCGCAAGCTCGGGCACCTGGCGGATCAGTGCCAGCATCGCCTTGCCGCCGTCGCGCGCGTCGGCCAGCAAGCCGCTCGGCCCAAGATTTCCGGCAATCCAGCCACTGACCACCGGTTCGGCGGTCTTCCACATGTTGAAGGCCGGATCGAGCGTGCGCGCCACGCCCTCGACCACCACCATGGTCTTCTGCAGCAGGATCAGTTCGGGCCGCGTCGCCATGTCGAACAGTTCCGTCACCTCGAACAGCAGCGTCAGAAGCTTGGCCATCGAAATGGTCTCGGCCGGCTGGCCGTGGATCGGCTCGCCGATGGCGCGGATCGCCTGCGCGAAAGCCGCGACATTGTGCTGGCGCGGCACGTAGCCGGCCTCGAAATGCACCTCGGCGACGCGCAGATAATCGCGGATGATGAAGCCGTAAAGGATTTCGGCGAGGAAACGACGCTCCTTCTTGCCGAGCCTGCCGGCAATACCGAGATCGACGGCGACGATGGTGCCGTTGGCCTCGACGAACAGGTTTCCCGGATGCATGTCGGCATGGAAGAAGCCGTCGCGCAGCGTATGGCGCAGGAACGACTGGATGAGATTGGCGGCGATCGCCTTCAAATCGTGGCCGGCGGCTTCTAGCCCGGCAATATCGTTCATCTTCACGCCGTCGACCCATTCCATGGTCAACACGTCACGGCCGGTGCGTTCCCAGTCGACGGAAGGAACGCGGAAACCGGGGTCATCCCTGGTGCTTTGGCCAAGTTCCGAAAGCGCGGCCGCCTCGAGGCGCAGATCCATCTCGATCTTGGTGGTCTGCGCCAGCGTCTCGGTCACCTCCACCGGTCGCAGCCGGCGCGACGATGGGATGTATTTCTCCTGCAGGCGGGCGGCAAGGAAGTAGCTGTCGAGGTCCTGAAAGAAGCGGCGGCGCACGCCCGGCCGGATGACCTTGACCGCTACTTTGCGGGCAACGTCGCCATCGATGGTTTCGGCGGCATGAACCTGGGCGATCGAAGCCGCGGCGACCGGATCGCCGAACTGCACGTAGAGATCGCCTACCCTGCGCCCAAGCGAAGCCTCGATCGCCATGACGGCTTCGGCCTTGGGGAAGGTGTGCATCTTGTCCTGCAGCATGGCGAGATCGAGCGCCATGTCGTTGCCGACGACGTCGGGCCGTGTCGCCAGGAACTGGCCGAGCTTGACATAGGACGGGCCGAGCCGGACCACCGCCTTGGCGAGCCGGTCGCTGCGCTGGTAGGCAAGCGCCCGGCGCCGGGTGAACAGCCGCGCCAAGCGCCAGCCAAGCCTTGGCAGGCCCGACAATTCCTCGCCCGGCAAGGCGGCGACGACGCCTTCGCGGACCAGCACCCAGCCGGCACGCATGAGCCGAAATCCAGCGCTGACGGTGCTCATGGCAGCGCCCATCCCGCCGGTTTGTTCAACCGGCACGGAGCAAATCGATTGTGAGAAATGCGATCCGGCCTCAAAGCTTCCAGCCCGAATGCAGTGCCGCGATGCCGCCGGAATAGTTGCGGAAGGAAACGCGGTCGAAGCCCGCGCGGGTGATCATGGAAGCAAAGTTCGCCTGATTGGGGAATTTGGCGATCGATTCGACCAGATAGGAATAGGGCTCGCCGTCGCCGGTGACGGCCTTGCCGATCTTAGGAATGGCCTTGAACGACCAGGCTTCGTAGACCTTGTCGAGCAACGGCATCTCGACTTCGGAAAACTCCAGGCACAGGAACCGTCCACCCGGTTTCAGCACGCGGTACGCTTCGCTGAGCGCGACATCGATGCGCGGCACGTTGCGGATGCCGAAAGCGATGGTGTAGGCGTCGAACGTGGCATCCGCGAAAGGCAGTTCCTCGGCATTGGCCTCGACGAAATCGGTGTTGCCGGACATGCCTTTCTTTTGCGCCCTATCGCGGCCGACGGCGAGCATCGAACCGTTGATATCGAGCACCGTCGCATGGGCCTGGCCGTGGCTCGCATCGACGATGCGAAAGGCGATGTCGCCAGTGCCGCCCGCGACGTCGAGCACGCGCCAGCCCGCCCGCTTGGGAGGATTGAGCCAGGTGACCATGGCATCCTTCCACAGCCGGTGCAGGCCGCCCGACATCAGGTCGTTCATCAGGTCGTAGCGGTTGGCGACCTTGTGGAAAACGTCGTTGACCAGGGACTGCTTGCGGCCTTCCCCTACACGCTTGAAACCATAGGAGGTTTCCATGCCGCCAGCGGCCGTGGTTCTCTCAACTGACATTTTTTTGATCCGTCATAAAACCGGCGGGACCATAGCCGATCGATGATGCGGGCGCTATTGTTTAAGGCGCGGTGTTCGGCCGCGCTTCCAGGTGGTGGGTTTTCAAGACCTGGGCTGACCGACGGGATGTTTGAATGCCACTGAAAGCGGAACTGCACTGCCACATCGAAGGGGCAGCGGCGCCCGAACTCGTCATCCGCCAGGCGCAGAAATACGGCAAGGACACTTCGCCCTATATCCAGAACGGCTCGTTCGTCTGGCACGATTTCACCTCCTTCCTAGCGGCTTACGATTTTTCCTCCGACCTGTTCCGGACGGAGGAGGACTATGCGCGGCTGGCGGACCACTATCTGACCAGCCTTGCCCGCGACGGCGCCATCTACTCCGAAATCTTCACCTCGCCCGATCATGCCAAGAAGGCCGGCCTGTCGCCCAAGTCGTATACGGACGCGCTCGGCGAAGGCATGGCGCGCGCCAAGGCCAAGACCGGCATCGAGGGCCGCATGATCGTCACCGGCGTACGCCATGCCGGCGTCGAGTCGATCGAGCAGGCCGCCCGCTTCGCGGCGCGTTGCGGCCATCCGCTGGTCACCGGTTTCGGCGTCGCCGGCGACGAGCGCGTAGGCGATATGGAGGACTATGTCAGGGCTTTCGAGATCGCCCGCGAGGCTGGGCTCGGCATCACCGTCCATGCCGGCGAGCTGACCGGCTGGGAAACCGTCCAGGCGGCGCTCGACCACATCCGTCCCTCGCGCATCGGCCACGGCGTGCGCGCCATCGAAAATCCCGACCTTGTCCGTCGCATCGCCGACGAGGGCGTCGTGCTGGAATGCTGCCCCGGCTCCAACATCGCGCTCAAGGTGTTCGACAGTTTTGCCGACCATCCGTTTCCGGCCTTGCAAGCGGCAGGCTGCAAGGTGACGCTCAATTCCGACGACCCGCCCTATTTCTGGACCTCGCTGAAGCGCGAATACGACATCGCCGCCGAGCATTTCTCGATGAGCGAAAAGGCGTTAGCGGCCATCACCCGAACGGCTATCGAGGCCGCTTTCGTCGACAAGAAGACCAAGACGGCCCTTCTTGCCCGCCTGAGCGGTGCCTCTCGCTGATTTCTGTGGTCCGGTGAAGCCAAGCGGTTCCTTGGCCGGCGCATAGTCGCTAGGGTCCTTCGAGCTGCCTGTCGCGCTTGCGCGTATCGGGCGACACGCATCAGGAGAACACCATGAAGGGCGTCACCGTCGTCGACCATCCGCTTGTCCAGCACAAGCTGACCATCATGCGCAAGAAGGAGACCTCGACTGCCGGCTTCCGGCGGCTGCTGCGCGAGATATCGCTGCTGCTTGGATACGAGGTCACCCGCAACCTCGAATTGACGACGACGACCATCGAAACGCCGATGGAGACCATGGAAGCGCCGACGCTGGAGGGCAAGAAACTGGTCTTCGCCTCGGTGCTGCGTGCCGGCAACGGCTTGCTGGAAGGCCTGCTCGACCTGGTGCCGGCGGCGCGCGTCGCCCATGTCGGTCTCTACCGCGATCATGAAACGCTGGAGGCGATCGAGTATTTCTTCAAGGCGCCGAGCGACCTCGCCGACCGATTGGTGATCGTCGTCGATCCGATGCTGGCGACCGCCAATTCGGCGATCGCGGCGATCGACAAATTGAAAGAGCGCGGCGCCACCAACATCCGTTTCCTGTGCCTGCTGGCGGCGCCCGAAGGCATAGAGCGCTTCACCAAGGCGCATCCGGACGTTCCCGTCTTCACGGCGTCGATCGACCGCCAGCTCAACGAGAAGGGCTACATCATGCCCGGTCTTGGCGACGCCGGCGACCGCATGTACGGGACGAAGTGATTTACCGAATGTTTACGCAATGGCGCGGTTTCGGCGCGCGTTAAAGCGGCACACACCATCCCGGCGTTAAGCATCGGCTTTCACGAAGGCCGATTCATGCTGCGCAAGCTTCTCATCCTCGGCGTCTTTGCCGGAACATCGGCCGCGATCCCGGTTGTCTACCAGTCGAATCCGCAATTGGTCGAACGCCTGCTGAAATCGGCGGTGGCGGCCAGGCCCGAGGCGGGGACCCAAGCGGAGGTCGCCCTGGCCGCGGCTCCCGACAGACCGGTGGCGCCGCTGGCGGCCGGCCGCAAGGTCATCGTCGCGGCGGACGCGCGCGGGCACTTCACGTCGGCCTTCAAGCTGAACGGCCGCCAGATCGACGGCATGATCGACACCGGCGCCACTCTGGTTGCCATCAACATGTCGACGGCACGCAGGGCCGGTCTGTCGCTGAACCCCTCCGATTTCAACCACGAGGTCAGCACGGCCAACGGCACGATCAAGGCCGCCGTGGTGATGATCGACCGGTTGCAGATCGGCAGCATCACGGTCGATGACGTGCAGGCCATGGTGCTCAACGACAAGGCGCTGCGCACCAACCTGATCGGCATGAGCTTTCTCAAGCGGCTGGACAAATACCAGGCCGAAAGCGGCACGTTGCTGCTCGTCCAGTGAGCTTGTTCAGCCGCGCGGCAGGATCCGCCGGATGACGCTTTTATCGGCGGCCGGCTTCGAAGCGCCGATCGCATAGGCCGAACGCACGGCGGCGGCCGCCGCCTCGGCATCGGACTGGGTGCGGGCGTGGATCAGTGCCAGCGGCTCGCCAGCCCTTGTCTCGGCACCGATGGGCTGCAAGTCGGTGATGCCGACAGCGAGGTCGATCTTGTCCTCCGGCCGGGTGCGCCCGCCGCCCAGGCCAACCACCGCCAAGCCGATGTCGCGGGTCGCGATGCCGGTGACGAAGCCGTTTGCCGTCGCCTCGACCGCGAATTCCGTTGGCGCCTTCGGCAGGTATTTTTCCGGCTTCTCGACGAAATCGGCTGGCCCGCCGAGCACGGCCACCATGCGCGCGAAAGTGGCGGCGGCGCGGCCGCTGGCAAGCGTCTCCGTGGCGCGGCGCATGCCGTCCTGGTTGGACGATACCAGCCCGGCCGCCTGCAGCATTTCGGCGGCAAGCGCCAGGGTCACGTCCTCCAGCCGCCGGTCGCGAAGACGGCCGGTGAGGAAATCGACGGCGTTGCGCACCTCGACGGCGTTGCCGGCGGCCGACGCCAGCGGCTCGTTCATGCCGGTGATCAACGCCGAGGCCTTCAGGCCGGCGCCATTGGCGATTTCGACCAGGCTGTTGGCAAGCGCGGTCGCGTCACGCGATTTCTCCATGAACGCGCCATTGCCGACCTTGACGTCGAGTACCAGTGAATGCAGGCCGGCGGCCAGCTTCTTCGACAGGATCGACGCGGTGATCAGCGGCACCGATTCGACCGTGCCGGTGACGTCGCGGATGGCGTAGAGCCTGCGGTCGGCCGGCGCGAGGTCGGCGGTCTGGCCGATGATCGCGCAACCGGTCTCCAGCACCGCCTTGCGGAACAGCGCGATGTCGGGCTGGCTGGCATAGCCGGGGATCGCGTCCATCTTGTCCAGCGTGCCGCCGGTGTGGCCGAGGCCGCGGCCCGATATCATCGGCACATAGGCGCCGCAGGCGGCGACGATCGGCGCCAGCATCAGTGAGACATTGTCCCCGACGCCGCCCGTCGAATGCTTATCGGTGACCGGGCCCGGCAGGTCCGACCAGTCGAGCACGTCGCCGGAATCGCGCATGGCCAGCGTCAGCGCCACCGCTTCGTCGCGGCTCATGCCGTTGAAGAACACCGCCATGGCGAAAGCCGCGACCTGGCCGTCGGTGACGGCGCCCGACGTCACGCCGTCGATGAAGGCGGCGATTTCATGAGCCGGCAGCCTCTGGCCGTCGCGCTTGTGGCGGATGATCTCCTGCGGAAGCATCAGCTCTCCAGCAGCCCGTCGCGGAACACGCGCTGCAGCACCGTTGCCAGGCGCGCTCCGCCGACCGGCGCCATATCCTTGGTCTCCTGGTGCGAAAGCTCCGCTCCGGTCATCCCTGCCGCCAGATTGGTGATGACCGAGCAGGCGGCGACGCGCAGGCCAAGGAAGCGGGCAAGGATGACCTCCGGCACGGTCGACATGCCGACGGCATTGGCGCCCATGATGCGCGCCATGCGGATCTCGGCCGGCGTCTCGAAGCAGGGGCCGGAAAACCACATGTAGACGCCCTGGTGCAATGTAGTGCCGGTCGCCGTCGCCGCGCGTTCGATCGCTTTGCGGATGCCGGCATCATAGGCTTCGGTCAAGCCGACGAAGCGGCTGTCGCTCGGCTCGCCGATCAGCGGGTTGGTCCCCGAGAAATTGATGTGGTCCGATATCAGCATCACCGAGCCCGGGCCCATTTCCGGATCGACGGAGCCGGCGGCATTGGTGAGGATCAGTTTCGTGATGCCGATGCCGGCAAGCACTTCCAGCACCGGCCGCATCGCGGCCGCGTTGCCATGTTCATAGTAATGGGCGCGACCGGAGAGCATCAGCACCGGCGTGCCGGCAAACAGTCCGGCCACCACTTCGCCGGCATGGCCGCTGACGCCGCTCCTGGGAAAACCGGGCAGGTCGGCATAGGAGACGCGGATCGGGTCCTCGATCCGGTCGACAAGACCGCCGAGGCCCGAACCCAGCACCAGCGCGGTCGACGGCGCGAGACCGTCCAGCCTCTCGATAAGATGGTCCAGCGCCTTTTCCGTCATTGCGGCCAACTCTTCATTTTCAACCAACTCGTCATTTCAAAATGTCGCCGCGAAAGCCGTAGGGCAGCATGTCGCCCATGGTCACGGTTTCGGCCACGCCGGCATTGTCGCAGAGATAGAGCCTTGTTTCCGGCCGGCAGAATTCGGCGAGCCGCTGGCGGCAGCCGCCGCAAGGCGAGCATTTGGCCATGCGCTCGGCGATGACGGCGATTTCGACGATCTTGCCGCCGCCGCCCATGATGTAATGGCCGAGTGCCGTGGTCTCGGCGCACCAGCCTTCCGGATAGGAGGCCACCTCGATGTTGGCGCCGGTGAAGACGCGACCGTCCTCGGTGCGCAATGCGGCGCCCACCGGAAATTTCGAATAGGGCGCATAGGCCTTGGCCATCGCTGCCTTGGCGGCTTCGAACAGATCATGCGACATTCAGTTGTTCTCTCCGATGATCGTGTCCAAAAGCCGGTGCTCGCTTCCGCGGATCGTCGCTCGCGCGATCGGTTTAGCGTTCCTTGACATAAGGCACGCCGCCGGCGCGCGGCGGGATTGCCTTGCCGATGAAGCCGGCGAGCAGGATGACGGTGAGGATATAGGGCAGCGCCTGCATGAACTGCACCGGCACTTTGCCGATGATGGGCAGCGGCGAGCCTTGCAGGCGGATCGACAGCGCGTCGAGGAAGCCGAACAACAGGCAAGCGAACATGGCGTTGACCGGTTTCCATTTGGCGAAGATCAGCGCCGCCAGCGCGATGTAGCCCTTGCCGGCGGTCATGTCCTTCACGAAGCCGCCATTCTGCACCATCGACAGATAGGCGCCGGCGACGCCCGTCAGGATGCCGGTGCAGATCAGCGCGCGATAGCGCAGCCAGGCGACCGAGATGCCGGCGGTGTCGACGGCCGCCGGATTCTCGCCGACGGCGCGCAGCCTGAGGCCGAAGCGCGTGCGAAACAGCACCCACCAGGTAAACGGCACCATCGCGAAGGCGAGATAGACCAGTATCGAGTGGCCCGACAGAAGCTCCGAGTAGATCGGCCCGAAAAAAGGCACGTCACGGACCGCGTCGGCGGCGGGCCAGACAATCGCCTCGAACCGTTCGCCCGGTTGCAGCGCCGGCGTGCGCCCGCCTTGCTGGAACCAGGCCTGGCCGAGGATGATGGTCGATCCGGCGGCGATGAAATTGATCGCGACGCCGGAGACGATCTGGTTGCCGCGATGGGTGATCGAGGCAAAGCCGTGGATCATCGCAAACGCGACCGAAATCAGGACGGCCATGCCCAATCCGAGAAAGGCCGAATGGAAGACCGACGCAGCCGCGGCACCGGCGAAGGCACCGACCAGCATCTTGCCTTCGAGACCGATGTCGAAGATGCCGGCGCGCTCCGAATAGAGGCCGGCGAGACAGGCGAGCAGCAGTGGCACCGAGAGGCGGATGGTCGAGTCCAGTGTCTGGACGATGGCGTTGAAAGTGTCCATCTCAGGCGCCTTTTCCCTTGACCGCTTCCATGCCGACCGATCGCGGACTGAACGAGGCGAACAGCGCCTGGATGTAAGGCCGGAACATGTGCTCGAGCGCCCCGGCGAACAGGATCACCAACCCCTGGATGATGACGATCATGTCGCGGCTGATCGCCGGCATCTCGAAGGCGAGTTCGGCGCCGCCCTGGTAGAGCATGCCGAACAGGATGGCCGCCAGCACGATGCCGACAGGGTGCAGGCGGCCCATCAGCGCCACGGCGATGCCGACGAAGCCGGCGCCGCTGACGAAGTCGATCGCGACATTGTGCTGGTCGCCCATCACCGGATTGAGCGCCATCATGCCGGCCAGAGCGCCCGAGATCATCATGGCGGTGACGATGATGCGGGTTTCAGAAATGCCGGCATAGCGCGCCGCCTTCGGGCTGTGACCATAGGTGCGCATCTCGTAGCCGAGCTTGGTGCGCCAGATCAGCAGCCAGACCAGGTAGGCCATGAGCAGCGCGAGCAGGAAGGAGATGTTGAGCGGCGCCGAACGGATCTTGGCGCCGAACAGCTCGATGATCCAGTTGAGCTTCGGCAATTCCGCGCCGGCGAGGAAGTTGCGCGTCTGCGGGGCTTGCGATGCCGCCGGCTTCAATGGACCTACCAGCAGGTAAACCATGATCGAGGCGGCGATGAAGTTGAACATGATGGTGGTGATGACGATGTGCGAGCCGCGCCTGGCCTGCAGGTAAGCGGGGATCAGCGCCCAGAAGGCGCCGACGATCGCCGATGCGACGATGGCCAGCGGAAATGTCAGCCACCACGGCAGCACGCTGTCGAAGGCAAGGCAGACGATGGCGATGCCGAGGCCGGCGATGTAGGCCTGACCTTCGGTGCCGATGTTAAACAGGCCGCAATGCGCCGCCACCGCCACGGAAAGCCCGGTGAATATGAATGTGGTGGCATAGAAGAGGGTGAAGGCGATGCCGGTTCCCTTGCCGAAGGCGCCTTGGACCAGGATGACGGCGGCGCGAAACGGGTTCTCGCCGACCAGCAGAACGACGAAGCCGGCGACGACAAAGGCAACGAACAGGTTGATCAGCGGGATCAGGCCGTAATCGGCCCAGGCCGGCAGTTTGGCGTAGGGCGTGCTCAAAGTGCTGCCTCCTGGTGCTCGACGCCGGCCATCAGCAGGCCGAGCTCGCCCTCGGTCGCCTCCGGGCCGCGTTCGCCGACGATGCGCCCGGCAAACATCACCAGGATGCGGTCGGAGAGCGAACGGATCTCGTCGAGCTCGACCGAGACCACCAGCACGGCCTTGCCCTGGTCGCGCATGGCGATCAGGCGCTTGTGGATGAATTCGATGGCGCCGACATCGACGCCGCGCGTCGGCTGGCCGACGATCAGCACGCCGGGGTCTTGTTCCATTTCGCGTGCGAGCACGATCTTCTGCTGGTTGCCGCCGGAGAAATTGGCGGTCTTCAGGCGCGGATTGCCGGGACGGATGTCGTATTTGACGATCTTGTCCTTTGCATCGGCCATGATTGCCTCGATGTTGAGGAACGGCCCTTTCAAATAGCGGGGATCGTCGTGATAGCCGAGGATCGAATTCTCGTTCTCCTCGAAGGCCAGGACCAGCCCGACATGGTGGCGATCCTCCGGCACATGGGCGAGCCCGCGGTCGCGCAATTCGCCGGGGTCGGCCTTGCCGGTGAGGTCGATCGGCTTGCCGTCCAGCATCACGGAGCCGGAGACGGCATGCCTGATACCGGAAATCGCCTCGAGCAGTTCGGATTGCCCATTGCCGGCAACGCCGGCGATGCCGACGATCTCGCCGGCGCGCAGGTCGAAGGAGATGTCGTCGACCATGGTGACGCCGCGCGAATCCCTGACCGTCAGGTTCTTGACCGCGAGCTTGACGGCGCCGGCTTCCGCCTCGCCCTTCTCGACCCTCAGGAGCACACGCCGGCCGACCATCAGTTCGGCGAGTTCCTCGACGGTTGTCTTCCTGGTCTCGCGGGTCGCCACCATCGTGCCCTGGCGCATGACCGACACCGTGTCGGTGATGGCCATGATCTCGCGCAGCTTGTGGGTGATCAGCACCACTGTCTTTCCCTGCTCCTTCAACTGCTTGAGGATACGGAAGAGATGGTCGGCCTCGGCGGGCGTGAGCACGCCCGTCGGCTCGTCGAGGATCAGGATCTCGGCGCCGCGATAGAGGGCCTTGAGGATTTCGACGCGCTGCTGGAGGCCGACAGGCAGTTCCTCGACGATCGCATCGGGATCGACCTCGAGCCCGTATTCGCGCTCCAGTCGCTCCAGTTCGGAGCGCGCCTTGGCGATGCTCTTCTTCAGCAGCGCATCGCTTTCGGCGCCAAGGATGATGTTCTCCAGCACCGAGAAATTATCGACCAGCATGAAATGCTGGTGCACCATGCCGATACCGAGCGCGATTGCGTCGTTGGGCGTGTTGATCGATGCCGGCTTGCCGCCGACGCGAATCTCGCCGCTGTCGGCCTGATAGAAGCCGTAGAGGATCGACATCAGCGTCGACTTGCCGGCACCGTTCTCGCCGACGATGCCGTGGATCGTGCCGCGCGCGATCTCCAGATTGATGTCCCGGTTGGCGCGCACCGCGCCAAAACTCTTGTTGATGCCGATCAGCTCGATTGCGGCTTGCGCCATGCAGCCTGGTCCCACTCTTATTTTTTATCGCTTGGTCAAAACGCCTAGCATGACGCTCCGCCCGTGCCAATTGGCCGGAGCAGCGTTCACTGTCGACAAATCCCGGTGCGCTTGTCAAATTCGAAGGTGGCTGGAGCCTTCACATTCGCTAATATGGAAAAATCGAAATTCGCATCACGATGCAACATCAGGGATCTGAATGAGCATGCCCGACGACCGGCTGACGACGCTGGAAATCCGCGCCGCCGAACAGGAAAAGACGATCGAGGAACTGTCAGGCCAGATCGCCGAACAGTGGAAGGTGATCGAGCGCATGCAGCGCAAGCTCGACGCGCTGGCCGACCGATTCTTGGCGCTGGAGGAGCAGGCCGGCCCCGACGTTCCCGTGACCAAGCCGCCGCACTGGTGAGGAAAAACGGGGAAGGGCGTCCGTCATGGCCGGTGAAAGGGATCGCATCGCGCGGGCCGGCGACTATGTGCTCGGGCTGATGAACGACGCGGAACGCGAACGGGCCGAGCGCGATCTTGAGATCGATCCTGCCTTCCGCGACGCGGTGGTGCAGCTCGCCGAACGCATGCATGTCTTCGATCGCGGCGAAAAACCAGGCGGCGACAATCATTGGGAACTGGTGACGCAGCGCCTCGCCGAATTGCCGCAGATGCGCGCCTCTGGCCTGGAGAATACGGCGTCACCAGCGATGATCCGCAGTCTGTCCTTGAAGCCGCACGGCATCGGCCTGCATGCGCTCGGCGGCCGTCGCGACCTGGTGGTGGCTGTCGGGCTGATCGCGGCTTTCGCGCTGGGCTATCTGGCGGGCAAGCTATAGGCGAGGCCGGCGCGACATCAGCATCATTGTTTCGCTGTCCTGCCCGACCATTTCAACCGTGTTCCAGCCAAGCGCCGCGTAGAAATCACGCGCCTCCCACGTGTAGAGGTAGAGCGTCTCCACGCCATTCGACGCCGCATGGGTTTCGATGGCTCTGACCAATGCGCTGCCGATCCCCTGGCCCCGATGCCCGGCCTCGACGACCAACCCGGCCAGCCATGGCGTCAGATTGTGGGCAGGCTCCAATTCGCGGCGGACCAGCAGGCACGAGCCAACCGGCGCGCCGGCGATCCGAGCCACGAATGCCGCCTCGAAGCCGTCACCGGCGACCAGTTCACGAAGCCCTGCCGCATCGTCCTCAAAGCTCCTCCCGGTCCCCTCGAAAAAGGTGGCGAGGCGCAGCCGGGCGACCGCTGCTACATCGCGCTCCTGCATTGGTTCTATTTTGGGCCGCATACTTCCCGAAACTTCCCCGGAGCAGGCGCGCATATCGCCGGTTCCGTAAAAGCAAAACCGCCGGGCTTGCGTCCGGCGGTTCGCAGGTTTGCCTATATGTCCGTGCCGATCAATAGGGGCAGGCGTTGTCGGTGGTGTAGTCGTGCACCTCGATCTTGCCGGCGATGATGTCGGCCTTGGCCTTTTCGACCGCGGCCTTCATCTCGTCGGTCACCAGCGCCTTGTTGTTGTCGTCCATGGCGTAGTCGACGCCGCCCTCCTTGAGGCCGAGATTTTGCAGGCCGCCCTTGAAGGTGCCGTTCTTGCCATCCATGAAGGCGGTGTAGACGGCGACGTCGACGCGCTTCAGCATCGAGGTCAGCACCTTGCCGGGCTGGAGGCCGTTCTGGTTGGAATCGACGCCGATGCCGAGCTTGCCCGCATCAGCCGCCGCCTGCAGCACACCGACGCCGGTGCCGCCGGCCGCGGCGTAAACCACGTCGGAGCCCTGGTCGATCTGCGTCTTGGCGATCTCGCCGCCCTTGGCCGGATCGTTCCACGCGGCCGGCGTGTCGCCGGTCATGTTCTGGATGACTTCGGTCGCGCCAGCCGACTTGGCACCGCCGACATAGCCGCATTCGAACTTGCGGATCAGCGGGATGTCCATGCCGCCGACGAAGGAGACCTTCTTCGACTTCGATGCCATCGCGGCCATGATGCCGACGAGGTAAGAGCCTTCGTTCTCCTTGAATACCAGCGAGCGGACATTGGGCAGGTCGACGGCATCGTCGATGATGGCGAAGTTGAGATCGGTATATTCGGCCGCGACCTTCTTCAGCGCGTCCTCCCAGGCGAAGCCGGCCATGACGATCGGGTTGTGGCCGTCCTCGGCGAAGCGGCGCAGCGCCTGCTCGCGCTGCGAAGCGTTGGACACCTCGAACTCGACATAGGGGACGCCGGTCTCGGTCTTGAACTTTTCGGCGCCGTTATAGGCCGCTTCGTTGAAGGATTTGTCGAACTTGCCGCCGAGATCATAGAGGACGGCCGGCTGGACATCCGCGGCGAAAGCCGGGAGAACCATTGCGGTTGCGGCCAGGAGGCCGAGAACGATACGTTTCATGTGATCCACACCCTGTCGGTTATTTTTTCCGTTACGCACCGCCTGCCTGCCCGGTTCACCGGCAGGCACGCGACGTCAGCATGGAGTGTATTCCCCTCCCGCTCCCGGGCAATCTGGCACGGGCCGAAACAAAATTCACGCGGAATTTTGACCTTTTGGAAAAGCATGGCGCGGGCAAACCTCGCCACGACTCGATCGTTGCGCGAATGGCTCCAGGCGGAGGTGCGCGGCCTTCCTTCCCGATGGATTCAAGAGGCGGATCAGGTTCCGGCGAATTGCCCGGTGCGCCGCTGCCGCCGGTAGCCGACCGCATAGAGCAGGAAGGCGAGAACCGCGAAGACGGCGAAGCCGGGCTGGTTGAGCACCCAGGCGACGATGCCGTCCCAAACAAGCGAACCGGCCTTGGCGCGGACAAAGGTCTCGAACGCCGCCCGCGTGTCCGGTGAGACGGCGAGCCAACTGGCGTTGAGCGGTGTCAGCACAAGTGCCGAGGCCGCGACCGTGCGCGTCGTGTCGAGCACCGCCATGATGACGGAGACCGACAGCGCGACCATGGCCGCCAGACGAAAGACGAAGCGAAACATCAGGAACCTTCCTCCGGGCCAGTCCTCCTCCCGAGGGCCTTCCGGTTTCAAGACGAGAGATAGAATGGGTGTGCCTGGTTCGCAATCGCGACACGCGAATTTGAGGCCAGGCCTATGCCACCGGCTGGCTTTTTCGCCGGTGGACGAGCCAGACGGCGACAATTCCGCCGCCGATTGCGCCGGCCACCAGCCCTGCCAGGCCGATGAAGGCGGCGAAGTAACCGCAGGCGCCTTCGAAGCAGCCCATGTCGCTGACATCGGCTATCACCGAGCCGGCGAAGAAGCCGGCGACGGCGCTGATGGCGGCGCCAAGAATGATGCCGAGCAAGGCGGCGACGATCGAAACGAAGACCGGCGGCGCTTCGGTTCGCGGCTTGGCGTAGACGGTTTCAGCACTCGAGCCGCGACGCAGCAGGTAGATGCAAAGCACGCCGACGGCGATCTCGGCGCCAGCGATGGCAAGGCCCCTGGCGGAGACGACGAAATCGGGCGCGGCGAGCACATAGGCCTGCCTCGCCAGCACCCAGACGATGGTGGCTACCTGCCACATGGTGAAATGGCGCGGGAAACGCGCCGAGCGGCCGAAGGCGAGGCCGAGCAGGTAAAGGCCCCACAGGATGGTGATGACGTTGGCGACGAGCCCGCCAGAGAGGAAATAGAAGACACTGTCCGGCAGGCTGGAATCGCCGACCAGCCACCAGGCCGATGCCAGGCCATAGACCGACCACGCCATGACGAAGATCAGCCAGCCCACCGGCACGTAGGACAGCCCGCTATCCCCGCGCCCGGCCGGTGCCTGTCCATTGCCCGGCGTTCCGCTGTTCGATGTCATGGACGATGCCCCCGCAAAGCCTCCGCACCACTCGACAGATGGCCGGGTGCGAAGTCAAGCGCGCCGGCCGTAGGGATTTGCCTGTGCACACCATTTGGCGGCAACGCTCTGAGGACGGGCGCCGCGGCGGCCTTGCGAAAGCCTGTGTGGCCGGCAAAGCGAATAGACCGCCATTATGGACCGCCATTATGGCTTGGCATTCCGCGCTGGATCGACTAGATGAGCCCCGCGCCTGTTGCTTCGACGGCTCGGGTGCGGGGAAGGGTGTTCGCTGGTTGGCGACGCCGATGGCGCGGAAGCTCCGCATCCCAAGGGAGATGCATCTCCCCAACCCGCGCGGCGAAGCCGGCCGGCGCGACATGCATGGACGGAGAGGTGGCCGAGTGGTTGAAGGCGCACGCCTGGAAAGTGTGTTTACGGGAAACCGTAACGCGGGTTCGAATCCCGCTCTCTCCGCCAGTCCTGCTTCGCTCTTCGAGCTTCGCAGGATTGCCGCGATCGTTCGAACGATACAGGATGTCCTCCGAAGCTTCAGCGCAGGAGGGCAGGTTCGAACTTTCTCCTGTTTTGCCCACAATATCCGTCGTCCGGAATCGAAAACGAGAGATGGCATGCCAGACAATGTAATCGTGCGCGACAGCAATGGCGCTCAATTGAACGACGGCGATTCCGTCACGCTGATCAAAGACCTTAAAGTCAAAGGTACTTCGGAGACGATCAAGCGGGGCACGTTGGTGAAGAACATTCGCCTCAACGGCAATGCCGGCGAGATCGAATGCAACACCAAGCAAGTGAAGGGCCTGGTGCTCAAAACCGAGTTCGTGAAGAAGGCGTGACGTTGATGGCGGCAAGCAGTCTTCATGGCGCTGCTGCACATGGCGGGTGTGTACGGCGCCATGTTGGCGGCCCGTGCATTCGACGATCCGGACCGATTCGCGATGATCACGGAAGCGTTTCTTGCCCGCGTCAGGGCTTGACCAGGCAGCAGCGAACGAAAACGATCAAGACCGCGCGCTTCACTTCAATGCCGCACTGCCCACCATCGGTTTCACAAAGCCGCTGAAACCAGTGCGCTGGTCTTTACGCCGACCCTGCTCGCGGGCAACAACAAACACCCCCAGGACGAACATCGTCCGGAGGGCAAACACCAGCAATCGCACGCGGCGCTAATAAAAAACCGCGCCGCCTCTCAGCGGCGGATGATCACGGCGCGATAGCCGACTTATGGAACGCAGGTGGATGGCGCGCAGAGAGCCGTGACGGCGGACAATTTCTCGCGCTTCACCAAAATCGGCTTTTCGTAAGTCTTTCTCATCTGAAATCCCCCTTTTTGCTCAGATCCCAGCAGAGTCATCGCTTGTGCGCTCTTTGTCAAGCGGCGGCTAAATTGCAGGCGCTGGAGCGCCGGGGCGCGTTCATCATTTCAAATCCATTCCGCCGAAATCCTTATAAGATTCCTATTTCTTTGCCGCTCGCGCCGTCTCGAAACTTTATGGCGATCGGGTCCATATAACGTCCCGGACGAACGTTTTGGCGCCTTGCGATGAGAACGCGATGGATCGTTTCGAGGTATCGCGGACCTTTCGGTCAAGGTGCCAAGTACAAACCCACATAAGGAACAACACCAATGGACGTCATTGTTCTGGGAATAGGCACTTTGTTTTTCGCCTTGTCCTTCGCCTACGTCAAAACCTGCGACAGAATTTGATCTGAAGGATCGGACTATGCTTTTCGATTACATCCTCGGTGGTGGCGTGACGTTGTTCCTGCTCGCCTACCTGACCTACGCGCTCATTCGTCCAGAACGCTTCTGAAGGCACGGAAAGCCACGGCCATGACATTGAACGGTTGGATACAGATCCTGGTCTTTTGCGGGATCGTCGTTTTGCTGGTGAAGCCGCTTGGCGGCTACATGTACCGCGTCTTCAACGGCGATCGCACATCGCTTTCGCCTGTTCTCGGCCCGCTCGAGCGCGGGCTCTATCGCATTTGCGGAACCAGCGAGCGCGAGGAGCAGCACTGGACAGCCTATGCGGCGGCCTTGCTGCTGTTCAACCTTGCCGGGTTCCTCATGCTCTATGTGCTGCAGCGCCTGCAAGGCAGCCTGCCCTATAATCCGGCCGGCATGGGCGCTGTCGAACCGGGGCTCGCCTTCAACACCGCCGCCAGCTTCATGACCAACACCAACTGGCAGAACTACGGCGGCGAAAGCACGATGTCCTACCTCGTGCAGATGGCCGGGCTGACCGTGCAGAACTTCCTGTCGGCGGCCACCGGGGTCGCCATCGCCATGGCGCTGATCCGCGGTTTTGCCCGCGCCTCCGGCAAGTCGATCGGCAATTTCTGGGTCGATATGACACGCTGCGTGCTCTACGTGCTTTTGCCGCTCTGCATCGTGCTCACCCTCGTCTATGTCTGGCTCGGCATGCCGCAGACGCTCGGCGCCTATGTCGATGCCACGACGCTCGAAGGCGCGCGGCAGACCATCGCCGTCGGGCCGGTCGCCTCGCAGGTCGCCGTCAAGATGCTCGGCACCAATGGCGGCGGGTTCTTCAATGCCAATGCCGCGCATCCGTTCGAGAACCCCGACGCCATCTCCAACCTGATCCAGATGGTGACGATCTTCGCCCTGGGCGCGGCGCTGACCAACGTCTTCGGCCGCATGGTCGGCAACCAGCGGCAGGGCTGGGCGATCCTTGCCTCGATGGGCGTGCTGTTCGTCGCCGGCGTCGCCGTCTGCTACTGGGCGGAAGCCGCGGGCAATCCGCTGGTCCATGCGCTGGGCATCGGCGGCGGCAACATGGAAGGCAAGGAGACCCGCTTCGGCATAGCGCTCTCGGCGCTGTTCGCGGTGATCACCACTGCGGCCTCCTGCGGCGCGGTCAACGCCATGCATGACAGCTTCACCGCGCTCGGCGGCATGATCCCGCTCATCAACATGCAACTCGGCGAGGTCATCGTCGGCGGCGTCGGCGCCGGGTTCTACGGCATCCTGATGTTCATCCTGATCGCCGTCTTCGTCGCCGGCCTCATGGTCGGCCGCACGCCCGAATATCTGGGCAAGAAGATCGAGGCCAAGGAGGTCAAGATGGCGATGCTGGCGATCCTGTGCCTGCCGCTGGCGATGCTGATCTTCACGGCCATCGCGGTGGTCCTGCCAAGTGCCGTGGCGTCGATCGCCAATGGCGGGCCGCATGGCTTCTCCGAGATCCTCTACGCCTACACTTCCGCGGCGGCGAACAACGGCTCGGCCTTCGGCGGCCTCAGCGGCAACACGCCCTGGTACAACATCACGCTGGGTCTCGGCATGCTCATGGGCCGCTTCCTGGTCATCATCCCGGCACTTGCCATCGCCGGTTCGCTGGCGGCGAAGAAGACCGTGCCCGCCTCGGCCGGCACCTTCCCGACCGACGGTCCGCTGTTCGTCGGCCTGCTGGTCGGCGTCATCGTCATCGTCGGCGGCCTGACCTTCTTCCCGGCGCTGGCGGTCGGGCCGATCGTCGAGCATCTGGCCGCGATCCACGGGCAGACCTTCTGAACGGCCGTCCTGGTTCGGCAGCATGCGTCGCAAGGTCCGGCCCAAGGCCGGGAACGAGGGCGAGGCAACGCCTCCTCCCTTCCCAGGCCCGTCGACATTCCTGGCCATCGCGGCGGTCATGATCGTGATCTGGCTGCTCGCCTATGGCCCGCATTTCCTTTCGGCATCCGATCGATCGGCGCCGTCCAACAACACCGAAGCCGGAGCTTCAAAATGAGCCAGTCGAAATCAGCCGTCATCATGGATCGCCGCATCCTGTGGCCAGCCATCGGCGGCGCCTTCCGCAAACTCGATCCGCGCACGCTGGCCCGGAACCCGGTGATGTTCGTCGTCGCCGCCGTCTCGGCGCTGACATCAGTGCTTTTCGTCAGGGACCTCGTCACCGGCGGCGGCAATCTGCGCTTCACCTTGCAGATCATCATCTGGCTGTGGTTCACCGTGCTGTTCGCCAATTTCGCCGAAGCCGTCGCCGAGGGGCGCGGCAAGGCGCAGGCGGACTCCTTGCGCAAGGCACGCACCGAAACCCAGGCCAAGCTCCTGACCGGCGAGGGCCGCGGCAAGTTCAAGCTGGTGCCCGGCACAAGCCTGAAGGTCGGCGATGTCGTGCTGGTCGAGGCCGGCGACATCATCCCGTCCGACGGCGAGGTGATCGAGGGCGTCGCTTCGGTCAACGAGGCCGCGATCACGGGCGAATCCGCACCCGTCATCCGCGAATCGGGCGGCGACCGCTCGGCGGTCACCGGCGGTACGCAGGTGCTGTCCGACTGGATCCGCGTGCGCATCACCGCCGCCGCCGGCCATACGTTCCTCGACCGCATGATCTCGCTGGTCGAAGGAGCCGAGCGCCAGAAGACGCCGAACGAGATCGCGCTCAACATCCTGCTGGTAGGCATGACGCTGATCTTCGTCCTGGCCACCGCGACGATCCCGAGCTTTGCTTCCTATTCCGGCGGCTACATCCCGGTGACGGTGCTCGTCGCCCTGTTCGTGACCCTGATCCCGACCACGATCGGTGCGCTGCTGTCGGCCATCGGCATCGCCGGCATGGACCGCTTGGTGCGCTTCAACGTGCTGGCCATGTCGGGCCGCGCGGTCGAGGCCGCCGGCGACGTCGACACGCTGCTGCTCGACAAGACCGGCACGATCACGCTCGGCAATCGCCAGGCGACCGAGTTCCGCCCGGTCAAGGGCGTCAGCGAGCAGGAACTGGCCGATGCGGCCCAGCTTGCCTCGCTCGCCGACGAGACCCCGGAAGGCCGCTCCATCGTGGTGCTGGCCAAGGAGAAGTATGCCATCCGCGCCCGCGACATGGCGACGTTGCACGCGACCTTCGTGCCTTTCACCGCGCAGACCCGCATGAGCGGCGTCGACATGGACGGCTCCTCGGTACGCAAGGGCGCGGTCGATTCGATCCTTTCCCATGTCAACCAGTCGACCGTTGCCGCCCATGGCGCGCGGCCCGGCAGCGACACCGTGCGCGATTTGCAGGCGATCGCCGACGAGGTCGCCAAGTCGGGCGGCACGCCGCTGGCGGTCGAGAGGGACGGACGCCTGCTCGGCATCGTCCACCTCAAGGACATCGTCAAGGGCGGCATCAGGGAGCGCTTCGCCGAACTGCGCGGCATGGGGATCCGCACCGTGATGATCACCGGCGACAACCCTATGACGGCGGCAGCCATCGCCGCCGAAGCCGGCGTCGACGATTTCCTCGCCCAGGCGACGCCCGAGGACAAGCTGAAGCTGATCCGCGACGAGCAGGCCAAGGGCAAGCTGGTCGCCATGTGCGGCGACGGCACCAATGATGCCCCCGCCCTTGCGCAGGCCGATGTCGGCGTCGCCATGAACACCGGCACGGTCGCCGCCCGCGAGGCCGGCAACATGGTCGACCTCGACAGCGATCCGACCAAGCTGATCGAGATCGTCGAGATCGGCAAGGCGCTGCTGATGACGCGCGGTTCGCTGACCACCTTCTCCATCGCCAACGACGTGGCCAAGTATTTCGCCATCATCCCGGCCATGTTCGCCGTCTTCTATGTCGCGCCCGGCCAGACCACCGGTCCGCTGCAGGCGCTCAACATCATGCATCTGGCAACGCCGCAGAGCGCCATCCTGTCGGCCATCATCTTCAACGCGCTGATCATCATCGCGCTGATCCCGCTGTCGCTGCGCGGCGTCAAATACCGGGCGATCGGCGCCGGCGCGCTGCTCAGCCGCAACCTCCTCGTTTACGGCCTCGGCGGCATCGTCGTGCCCTTCGTCGGCATCAAGATAATCGACATGGCCGTCACGGCCCTCGGCCTCGCATAAGGATCGTTCCGATGCTCAAGCAAATCAGACCCGCGATCGTCATGATTGTCTTCTTCACCATACTGACCGGCCTCGTCTATCCCCTGGGCATGACCGGCATCGCCCAGGCCTTGTTCCCCCGGCAAGCCAATGGCAGCCTCGTCGAGAAGGACGGCAAGGTGATCGGCTCCGAACTGATCGGCCAGGTCTTCGCCAGCGACAAGTATTTCCATGGCAGGCCTTCGGCCGCCGGAAACGGCTATGACGCCGGTGCCTCCGGCGGTTCCAATCTCGGTCCGACCAACCCGAAACTCATCGATCGCATCAAGGGCGACGCCGAAAGGCTGAAGGCGGAGAATCCGAACCAGCCTGTGCCGATGGACCTCGTGACGACATCGGGCAGCGGCCTCGATCCCGATATCAGCCCCGACGCGGCCTATTTCCAGATCGCCCGGGTGGCCAGGGCGAGGGGCATCGACGAAGCCCGCATCAAGGCGCTTGTCGACGGCCAGGTCGAAGACAGGGAGTTGGGCTTCATGGGAGAACCGGTGGTCAATGTGCTCGCCCTCAACCTTGCCCTGGACACCGCCAAATAGCGAATGGCGGGAACCGGGGATCGACAGTGTCCCCGGCGCCATTCATGATCGAACCCGATGCCGGACGACAGAAGCACCGAAAACAGACCTTCCCCCGACGCGCTGCTCGAGCATGCCGGGCGGGAAGGGCGCGGCCGTCTGCGGATATTCCTCGGTGCCGCGCCCGGCGTCGGCAAGACATACGAGATGCTGATGTCGGGCCGTGCCCGCCTGGCCGACGGCATCGACGTCGTGATCGGCGTCGTCGAGACACACGGCCGCAAGGAGACGCTGGCGCTGGTCGAGGGCTATGAGGTCATTCCCCGCCGCCAGGTCGAATACAGGGGCCGCGTGCTCGAGGAGATGGATATCGACGCCATCCTCGCGCGGCGTCCTGCGCTGGTCCTCGTCGACGAACTCGCCCACACCAATGCGCCCGGTAGCCGCCATCCCAAGCGCTACCTCGACGTCCAGGAGATTATGGCGCAAGGGATCGACGTCTACACGACGCTCAACATCCAGCACGTCGAGAGCCTCAACGACGTCGTCGCCCAGATCACGCGCGTCAGGGTCCGCGAGACCGTTCCCGATTCCCTCATCGACCAGGCCGACGATGTCGAAATCATCGACCTGACGCCCGACGACCTGATCAAGCGGCTCGAGGAAGGCAAGGTCTATTTTCCCAACACCGCACAGCGCGCGATTGAGAATTATTTCTCGCCCGGCAATCTGACGGCGCTGAGGGAGTTGGCGCTGCGCCGTACCGCGCAGCGTGTCGACGAGCAGTTGCTCAACCACATGCGATCCCATGCCATCCAGGGCCCCTGGGCGGCCGGGGAAAGGGTGCTCGTCTGCCTCGATGCGCGTCCGGGCGGGGCGGCCCGCGTGCGCTATGCGCGCCGGCTGGCCGACCGGCTGCGGGCGCCGTGGACGGCGCTTCACGTCGATACGCCGCGCGCGGCCGCGATGTCCGAGGCGGACAAGGACCGGCTGGCGACAAATCTGCGCCTCGCCGAACAGCTCGGCGCCGAGGTGACGACCATTCCGGGCCAAAGCGTGGCGCAGGACATCGTACGCCACGCGACCGCGAACAACTTTACCCACATCGTGGTCGGCAGGCCGACCCGGTCGCGCTGGCGGGAATTGATCGAGGGTTCGCTCACCTATGATCTGATCCGCAATGCCGGCGACATCAGCGTCCATGTCATTTCGGGAACCGCGCGCAATGCCGAGGCGTCCTCGAGGAGGGTCAGCGCGGCGGCAGAACAGGGGCAGTTTCAGATCTGGCCCTATCTGTTCGCCACGGCCTATGTAGCGGGCTCATTGGCGGTCGGCACGGTTCTCGACCAGTTTCTCGACGTCCGCAATCTCGCGATCGTTCTCTTGCTGGCGGTGCTGACATCGGCGGTGACCTTCGGGCTCTGGCCAGCGCTGTATGCGTGTTTCCTGAGCGCACTTGTCTTCAACTATTTCTTCCTCGAACCGCGCTATACGCTGACGATCAGGGACCCCGAGAGCATCGTCGCATTCGCGGTCTTCCTGGTCGTCGCCATCATCGCCAGCAATCTGACGGCGCGCGTGCAGCGCCAGGCCGCGGCCGCGCGCTCGCGGGCAAAGGCCACGGAAGACATCTATCTGTTTTCCAAGAAGCTAGCCGGCGCCGGCACGCTCGACGATATTCTGTGGGCCACCGCCTTCCAGATAGCCTCGATGCTGAAGCTGCGCGTGGTGCTGCTCCTGCCCGAAGACGGCACGATCACCGTCAAGGCCGGCTATCCGCCCGACGACACGCTGGCCGAGGCCGACATCGCCGCCGCCCGCTGGGCCTGGGAGCACGACCGCGCCGCCGGCCGTGGCGCCGATACGCTGCCCGGAGCAAAACGGCTCTATCTTCCCCTACGGACCGGGCGCACGGCGGTCGGCGTGATCGGCCTCGACAATGACAAGCAAGGTCCGCTGCTGACACCCGAGCAGCAGCGTCTTCTCGATGCGCTGGCCGACCAGGCCGCGGTGGCGATCGAACGCATCCAGCTCGTCGCCGATGTCGACCGCGCCAAGCTCGCCGCCGAAGCCGACCGGCTGCGCTCGGCGTTGCTGACGTCCATTTCGCACGACCTGAAAACCCCGCTCTCGGCCATCATGGGGGCAGCCGGCACGCTCAGGGAATTCGCACCGGCGCTCCCCGAACAGGACAGGGCGGAGCTTTTGTCTACGGTGGTCGACGAATCGGAACGGCTGAACCGCTTCATCGCCAATCTGCTCGACATGACCAAGATCGAATCCGGCGCAATGGAGCCGAACCACGCCTTCCACTATGTCGGCGATATCGTCGGCACCGCGCTCGCCCGTGCCCGCAAGATTACCAGCGAGCACAAGACCGAGATCGATATTGCGCCCGACCTGCCGATGGTGAGGCTTGATCCCGTATTGTTCGAGCAGGTGCTGTTCAACCTTCTGGACAACGCGTCGAAATATTCGCCGCCGGGCTCGACGATCCGCATACAGGGGTGGACCGACAACGGGTCCGTCTTCCTGCAAGTCATGGATGAGGGGCCGGGCATCCCGGCGCAGGACCTGGAACGCGTGTTCGACACCTTTTACCGGGTCCGCAAGGGCGATCAGGTGCGCGCCGGCACAGGGCTCGGCCTGTCGATCTGCCGCGGCTTCATCGAGGCGATGGGCGGCACGATCTCGGCCGCCAACCGGACTGACCGCTCCGGTGCCACATTCACCATCCGGATGCCGGTGCCAGGAGAATTACCTGAAGTCGGCAATCGCGAGCCCAGTGCGGATCAGCCTTGATGACCAACTCGAACGTCAGGATATTGGTCGTCGACGACGAGCCGCCGATCCGCAAGCTGCTGCGGGTCGGCCTCGGCAGCCAGGGCTACGCGGTCAGCGAGGCGCCGAACGCCAAAGTGGCGATCGAGCTGATGGAAGCGGAAGGGCCGGATCTCGTGCTGCTCGATCTCGGCCTGCCCGGCATGAGCGGCCATGAATTGCTGCGCAAATGGCGCGACGACGGCCTCGACGTCCCGGTGGTGATCCTTTCCAGCCGCACCGACGAGGCCGGTATCGTCAACGCGCTCGAACTCGGCGCCGACGATTACGTCACCAAGCCGTTCGGCATGAACGAGCTGGTGGCGCGCATTCGCGTGGCGCTGCGGCACAAGTTCCAGCAACAGGGCGAGAAGCCTGTTTTCCAGACCGGCGAGCTTTCGGTCGACCTGGTCAAGCGCATCGTCAAGGTCGAGGGCAGGGAGATAAAGCTCTCGCCGAAGGAATACGACATTCTGCGCATCCTCGTGCAGCACGCCGGCAAGGTGCTGACCCACCATTTTATGCTGAAGCAGATCTGGGACGATACGACGGACGTGCAGTATCTCAGGGTCTATGTCCGGCAGCTTAGGCAGAAGATCGAGAACACCCCCGACCAGCCGCGCTACATCACCACCGAGACAGGTGTCGGCTATCGCCTGCGCGTCGAGTGAAACGCTCACTCGCCCGAACCTTCCTGGAATTGCTCTAGCCGATCGCTTGCAATGGCCGGTTTACGGCTGCCGAGGCACGCAGGGCGGCCAGGCAGCCGAGAAGCCCGAGCGGGACGAAGGCGAGGAACAGCCAGCTCGCGACATTGGCGGCGGCGTCGTGGTCCAAGCCTTGCGAAAAGCCGCTGGCATTGGCGACGATGCCGGCGAGTGCGGCACCCACCGCATAGCCGATGCGCTGCATGGTCGGCACCGCGGCCGAGGCGATGGTCTGCTCGCCTTCAGGCGCGGAGGCGACGATGACGCGCGTCAGGAACGGCCAGGCGATGCCGAAGCCGCCTCCCTGCAACAGGGCGCATACCAGGATCAGCGGAATGGAACCCAGTGGTATCGTATAAGCGAAGCCGGCGATACCGGCAGCGATCATCAGCGCGCCACAGACAATGATCAGCCGCTCGCGTTGCGGCGGGGCGTTGGCGACAAGAATGGACAGGATCGACCAGGCGATCGATTCGGCGGCGATGATGTAGCCGGTGGTCATGAGCGGAATGTCGTGCAGGCTGGTCAGCAGCAGCGGTCCGTAGAGACCGAAGGAACAGGTCGCCACCGAAAAGGCGGCGACCATGGTCATCCCGGCGCCGACCGGCGTGCGCCACGAGAACAGCCGCGCCGGGAAAAGCCGGGAGCGCGGTTTCAGCGCGTCGATGTGGAAGAACAGCACCAGGCCGACCAGACCGAACACCATCAGCAGCGAGGAACGCAGCAAGGCGATGTCGACGCCGGCCGAGGCGATCAGCACCACGGCGACGGCAAGGCAGCCAAGCGCGATGAACGGGAAGGGCGGAGCCTTGCCGGCGTTCGTGCTGGGCCTCGTCGCCTCCGGCGTGTCGAGCACGATGAAGCTTGCCAGCGCCATGACGGTGCCCCCGAAAGTGAAGATGCCGAAGGCCCAGCGCCACGACAGGAGCTCGGTCATGATCGCGCCCAGCATCGGGCCGCTGAACGCGGCGACGCCCCAGATCGCCGACATGATGCCGAAAAGCTGCGGCCAGATGGCGCGCGCAAACAGCCGTTCGACCGAGACGAAGGCCAGCGACACCAGCGCGCCGCCGCCAAGCCCCTCGATCAGGCGGCCGGCGAGGAACAATTGCATGGAAGGCGAAGTGGCGCAGATCAGCGCGCCGGCCGCGTAAAGCAGGGCGGCGACCATCATGTTGGTGCGCAGCGCGACGTAGCTAACCAGCCGTCCGGCGGCAGCGCCAGCGACGATGGCGCCGAGCTCGTAGATCGCCAGCGACCAGCCGACGAGCTGGACGCCGGCCAGTTCGCCGACCATGGCGGGCATCACCGTCGCAACCATCGTTTCGTTGGTGGCGTGCAGCAGGATGCCAAGGCTGACAAAGCAGAAGCGGGCCAGATCGCCGCTTGCCCACAATGCGCGCCAGTCGACCCTGTTTGTCCTGATGCCGGTCATTTCGATCCCTCGAATTTCATATCCTGATGCAAGCGCATTGCGCCAGGAGCCAGTTTGGGCTTCCGGCAGGACCATGCGCGATCAAGAGCGCCAGAGCGCCTTTTGCGCCCGACCGGGCTTGCTGCTCGGCCGGGACGGGTTTGTAGAACCTCAACCAGGCTTGAGCTCAAGCGATTTTTACTGTTCGAGTTGGCCTAAGGCCTTCGTCATCCTAGGGCGGAGCAAGGAGCGCAGCGACGCGGCGCCGACTCGAGGATCCTGCCGCGACTTTCGCGACGATCACGGCGATCCGGAACGGCGCACTACCACCCAGTCTCGCGAAAGAGTTCGAACCATTCCGGGTTGGTTTTCTCGATCAGTTCGATCTTCCACTGACGGGGCTAACGCTTCAGCGATTTCTCGCGTTGGATCGCATCAGTGATGTCAAAATATTCCTCGTACCAGACCAGCCGCTGCACGCCGTAGCGGCTGGTGAAACGGGAGCCTTGGCCGGACGTGTGCTCAGGCATGCGGCGGCCGAGATCGTTGGTGACGCCGATATAGAGGGTGCCGCGCTTCTGACTCGCACTTATGTAGACATAGCCGGTCACGCCTCAACCATAACGGGCAATCGGAGCGCCGACTATCCCTCATCCGCTGCATTTCTCGGCAGGCGTCGCGGCATGGATCCTAGGGTCTGCGCCGCGTCGCTTCAGAGCGCTGCTACGGTGCGGAATCCGTTTCGCTGCACTCCTCGACAATGGGTATCTGTCCGGCTTCCGCGCCGCAGGGAGAGGGGTCGTGGAGCGCAAGGCTCCATGGATCTACTTGAGCGAGTGGATCAGTTCGAGCGAGGTCACGGCGACCGCGAGGTTGACGCCGGTCTGCGCCTGGACGCTGAGCGGCTCCAGCATGAAGGCGCTGTCAAAGCCGCCGACCAGCAGGTTGGCGCCGCCGCCGGTCACGATGCTCGCCTCGGCATTGACGCCGTAATAGCTGCCGGCGAGATCGCCCGCATCGCGATCGCGGGTTGCCGCCAGCACGGCCCAGACCAACTGGCCCTGATGGGTCTTGCCGACATCGACGCCAAGCTTGGAGATGACGCCGGTGTAAACCTCGGACGGTCCATGATGAGAGGGGCGGAAGACGCAGGACACGCCCTTGTTGGAGGTCACGATATAGGCGGTGCCGCCATCGATGGTGCAGTCGAGGGTGCCCAGCTGCAGCTTGCCGGCGCTGGCCGGAGCGGCGACGAATGCCGTCGTGATGAGGGCAGCGGCGCAGGCGAGTTTCTTGATCATGGGAGGGTCCTTTCGCGAATTGCTTCAAAGTAACGGCTTGGGTGGCCAGACCGTTCCGCTGAAAACTTGGCGCGAACAAGGCAAGTGTCGAGAGCCTGCCGCCGGGGTTAACGCGCGGTTGCCGCGGGGATGCCGGTCTGCAACAGCGCGGGTCGCCTTGGACACGCAGAGGACGCCGCGGCGCTTGGAGCGCGTCCGCGGTTCCATGAAACGCCGACGCGCCCTATCTCTTGTTCGACGCAAATTCCGGACGGAAAACCGTCCCGTGGCTTTCCCGGGATTCCCTGGCCGAACGAATGCCGATGTCAGCTGACGCGGGCGAGGCCGTCCTTGGCCGGCTGGTAGGTGGGATTCAGGCGCACGGCTTCGTGATAGGCTTTCGCCGCCTTGGCCTTGTCGCCGCGGCGCTCGTAGATCAGCGCCTGGTTGGCCCAGGCCTCGGCATTCCTGCCGTCGAGCTTGATGGCCATATTGAAGTCGGAGAAGGCGTTGTCCTCGTCGCCCGTCGCCAGGTAGGAGAGGCCGCGGCCGTTGTAGGGCTCGGCGGCATCGGGCGCCAGCGAGATGGCGGTCGAGAAATCCTCGATGGCGAACTTGTGCTGGCCCTGGCTCTGATAGATCAGGCCGCGATTGTGGTAGGCGCGGGCGTCAGTGGTGTCGAGCTGGATCGCCTTCTGGAAATCGTTGAAGGCATCCTGGGTGCGGCCCGCCTTGCGGTAGAGATTGCCGCGGCCGATATAGGCGGCATCGTAATTGCCGTTGATCTGGATCGAACGATTATAGTCCGCGAGAGCGGCTTCCTGGTTGCCGAGGAAGCGTTGGATGAGGGCGCGGTTCGAGTAGGCCTGGTAGAAATTCGGGTTGAGCTGGATGGCCTGGTTGAAGTCCTTGAGCGCCGCCTGGTACTGGCCGCCGCGGCCATAGGCCGAGCCGCGCACATTGTAGGCTTCGGGATCCTGGGGGCTGCGCTGGATGACCGCCGACAGCGAGGCGATGTTCTCGCTCGACCCTTGCGCCTTGTCGATGTTGTTGAACTCGCCGGTAGGGCCTGATGTCTGGCAGCCGGCAAGCAGCAGTCCGGAAAGCAGGGCGGCTGTAAGGGCAAAACCACGCAATGCGGCTCCGCGCTCCACGCTGATTGCGTTCATGTCTGCCCTGTCCTCACTTGCGCCGCGTCATTCAGGCCCGGATCCCCCTCCGGGCCGGGTCAAAGTCAAAACAAAAAGGTGGCGGCGATTCCGCATCGCGCCACCTTAGCTATCCTTCGAAAAGGACGAAATATTGGCGTAAATCAGCGCGGCGGACGCGCTGCACCGGCGGCACCGCCGGCAGCCACCGGACGCGGCGTCATCGGCAGCAGGCCTTCGCGCTGGGCGCGCTTGCGGGCCAGCTTGCGGGCGCGGCGCACGGCTTCCGCCTTTTCGCGGGCGCGCTTCTCGGAAGGCTTCTCGTAGTGGCCGCGCATCTTCATTTCGCGGAAAATGCCTTCGCGCTGCATCTTCTTCTTGAGCGCGCGAAGCGCCTGATCAACGTTGTTGTCGCGGACGAGTACCTGCACGGGCAATCCTGTCTTTCGGGTTTGATATCAACAGGCAAGCGGACCATAGACGCTTGCCCCCGCGGCGCTCTACACCACGAATTGGGGCGGCTGATAGCAGAATCAGGCCGCGCTGTCCACAGTGGAAATGAAGAATGGCCGAATGGAGAAGGGCATCGAACCGAAATAAAAAACCCGCCTTGGCGGCGGGCCCCAGGCGCAAAACAGCACCATCCCCAAAATAATAGCATAGCGGCCCTTACTTGTCGAGCGAAATCCGGGGCGAATGATCCGGGCGGTGGCCTGGGGCCGGCTTGCCTTGCTCCCTTGGCCAAATCCTATGCGGTTGCCAGATGCAGCCGCTCGAAATCCTCGAAGAACTCGCCATAGTCGCAGGTGATCTCCTCGCCCACGGCGATGTCGCGGGTCGCGATCGCGCCACCATAATGCGAAAAATCGGTGTTCGGCGTCGCGGCATGGTTCATGAAGCGGCCATTGTCGACCTCATAGACCATGAAGCCTGGACGGTCCGGGCTTGGATAGGCATAGCGGTCGAGCAATTCCCTGAGATGCGGGGGCGCCGCCTGGTATTCGTCCATCGGGATCAGCCGGTCGAAATCGGGGTCGAGCCGCCAGATCGAGGCGCCCTTCCCGATCGGCTCGGCGGCAAACACGCCGACGCCCTCGATAGCGCTCGCAGCGACATAGGTTCGGATCAGCATCATGTTTCCAAGACCTGCGTTTGACAGGAAACGCAATCGCCAAATCCCGCGCAAAAAGCAAGAGCGGCTGTCCCTCCCTGCGGCGGCGAACATGTCTACCGGCCGCCAAACCCCTTCACGTCCGGTTGATCGAGACGCCGCCGTCGGCAAACAGCGCGGTTCCGGTGGTGAAGCTCGAGGCGTCGGAGGCGAGGTAGAGCGCCGAGCGGGCGATCTCCTCGGGTTCGGCAACACGCTTCAGCGCATGCAGTCCTTCCACGAAGGCGCGGGACTCGGGGGTCTTGAAGGTTGCCGCCGGAGTGTCGGTACCACCGGGTAGCAGTGCGTTGACCCGTATGCCTCGCGGGCCGTATTCGGCGGCGAGTACCTGCGTCAATCCAATCAGGCCGGCTTTGCTTGCGGCATAGCTGGTCATCCCGGGCATACCGACCGTGTGGCCGACGAAGGTGGAGGTGAAGATCAACGAGCCACCGCCGCGCTCGATCATCGCCGGCACCTGATATTTCGCGCCGAGAAACGCGCTGGTCAGGTTGGTGTCCAGCGTTTCGCGCCATCCCTCCAGGAGCAGATCCGATATCGGCCCCATCTGGCCGACCGCGCCGGCATTGTTGAAGGCGATGTCGAGACCGCCGAATTTTTCGATGGCAAGATCGACAAGGGCCTTGGCGTAGGATTCGTCCCGGACATCGCCAGCAAGCGCGACCGCCGTGCCGTCGGCGTCGGCGATCTCGGCGACAAGCGCATCGAGCTCCGCCTGACGGCGGGCGGCGACGATGAGCTTGGCGCCTTGCTTGGCGAAGAGCTTTGCAGTGGCGCGGCCGATGCCGGAACTGGCACCGGTGACGATGGCGATCTTGTTGGCGAGTGCGAGCATCTTTTTGCGTCCTTTGCTTCGCGCCAGCTCTGCCGGCGATCGGATGCTTGGTCGCAAATGGAGCGGGGCGGAACCACCCGAAACCTGCGGAGGCTGCGCCGCCGGCGCAATCGCCTCCGGGTCAATCTCCAACCGTCTGACGGAGACCATGAACAGCCGGCGCCCGGAAGAGATGGCAATCGCGAGCTGAAGCGATGGCCGGATCGTGCCGAACTATTGCCGCAGCAGCCATCCTAGGCGGTCGAGCGAGAAGGCGTAGCTGACGGCGACGAGCATGGCGGCGAGGATGCCAGTGGTCGTATGGCCGGTCAGATAAAATCCAGCCGCGCCGCCGAACAGAATGGCGAGTTCCAGCACCAGCCGCACCGCACCCGGAACCGGCACCGGTGCGCGGCCCGACCGGCTTGGATCGTCGAGCACCGCGAAGGTGCCCCACAAGGCAGCCGCGATGAATGGCAGGGCCAGAGCCGGAATCCAGCGCCACAACCCGCCGACGAGGCTCCAGCCCCAGATGCCGAGGCCGAGCAAGGCGGCAAGCTCCAGCAGGAAGCGTAATGTCAGGTTCCACCAGGCGTTGCCCACAATCGTCCTCCGGTTTCGCACAAAGGCAATGTGACCGGAAGTGGCCATGGGCGCCAGACGGGACGCCTCTTTTTCAACACGGCGCAAAACGGCAAGCGCCGTCGCAAACAGCGCAAGGGTGGAAGCGCGGTTTCGCTAGTGATACACCTCGCGCGCCGGGGCCAGAACCAATGCCCGGCCGGTATTCGCGAGACCTTTTGGCGAGAGGCTGGGACGTTGAAGAAATATTCGGTATTCGCCATCGCCCGCGAGGCCATGCGTGGCCACAAGGGCTGGGAAGAGCAATGGTCCTCGCCTGAGCCGAAGAAGGAATACGACGTCATCATCGTCGGCGCCGGCGGCCACGGCCTGGCCACGGCCTATTATCTCGCCACGGTGCACGGCATCACCAATGTCGCGGTGCTGGAAAAGGGTTGGCTCGGCGGCGGCAATACCGGCCGCAACACCACCATTATCCGCTCCAACTATCTCTATGATGAAAGCGCCGGCATTTACGACCATGCGCTGAAGCTGTGGGATGGGCTCTCCCAGGAACTCAACTACAACGTCATGTACTCGGCGCGCGGCGTCATGATGCTCGCCCACAATGTGCACGACATCCAGGTGCTGAAGCGCCATGTCCACGCCAACCGGCTGAACGGCATCGACAATGAATGGCTGTCGCCGGAGCAGGCCAAGGAATTCTGCCCGCCGCTCAACACCTCCAAAGACGCACGCTATCCAGTCGTCGGTGCCGCCTTGCAGCGCCGCGGCGGCACGGCGCGCCATGATGCGGTGGCCTGGGGCTACGCGCGCGGCGCCTCGGCGCGCGGCGTCCACATCATCCAGAACTGCGAGGTGACCGGGGTCAAGCGGGCGCCGAACGGCGCGGTGATCGGCGTCGACACGACGCGCGGGTTCATCGGCGCCAGGAAGGTCGGCGTCGTCGCTGCCGGCCATTCCTCGGTGATCATGAACATGGCCGGCGTGCGAATGCCGCTGGAGAGCTATCCGCTGCAGGCGCTGGTGTCGGAGCCGGTCAAGCCTGTCGTTCCCTGCGTGGTGATGTCGAACACGGTGCATGCCTATATCTCGCAGTCGGACAAGGGCGAACTGGTGATCGGCGCCGGCACCGACCAGTATGTCTCCTATTCGCAGACCGGCGGCCTGCACATATTGCAGCATACGCTGGACGCCATCTGCGAGATGTTCCCGATCTTCACGCGCATGAAGATGCTGCGCTCCTGGGGCGGCATCGTCGACGTCACGCCCGACCGCTCGCCGATCCTGGCCAAGACGCCGGTGCCCGGCCTCTACGTCAATTGCGGTTGGGGTACGGGCGGCTTCAAGGCGACGCCTGGTTCGGGCCATGTCTTTGCCCACACCATCGCCAGGGACGATCCGCATCCGATCAACGCACCCTTCACCATCGAACGCTTCCGCACCGGCCGCCTCATCGACGAGGCGGCGGCGGCGGCGGTGGCGCACTGATGATGGCTGAGATGGCTGTCGCGATGCCGCTGATCATGGCGGGGGAACAGGGCATGTTCCATATGCCGTCGCCGCAAGAGGTGCGGATGCAGCCGATCGAGCGCGCCGGCAACGAGGCCGGCTGGCCGTTTTCGGTCGACGAGGGAATGCTGGCGGGCGTCTGGAGCGCTGGCCAGAAGGTGGTGATGTTCTTCGAAGACCGGCCGGATGGGCTGGACGCGGAGGAGGACTTCGAACCGCGTGCGGTCATCGTCACGACGGACCCGCTGCAACTGACACTCGGCAACATGGCCGACCGGGACCTGTTTCGCGATGCCGCGAGCGTCGAGGAGCGCATGCGGCTCGTCGCCCCGTTCGTGACCATGGGCCAGAAGCTTTGCGACCAACCCGCCGGCGCCCGCGTCGGCCACGGCGAATTGTAGGAACGACACGATGCTTCTCATCCGCTGCCCCTATTGCGAGGAAGAGCGCCCGGAGCTCGAGTTCCGCAACGCCGGCGAGGCGCATATCGCGCGCTCGGCCAATATCGCTGGCGAGAGCGACGATGATTTCGAAAAGTTCTTCTTCATCCGCTCCAACCCCAAGGGCATCATCTATGAGCGCTGGCGGCACATGCATGGCTGCGCCCGTTTTTTCAACGCCGTGCGCGACACCGTCACCGACAAGTTCATCATGACCTACAAGGCCGGCGAGCCGAAGCCGTCGAAGCTGCCCAGAAACTCCAGCGAAGTGGTTGCCAAATGAGCGGCGCGTTCCGCATCCCCAGCGCCGGCCGCCTCAGACAGGCCAAGACCGCTCGGTTCAGCTTCGATGGCCAGTCCTACGTCGGCATCGAGGGTGACACGCTGGCTTCGGCGCTGCTCGCCAACGGCGTCCACCTTGTCGGCCGCTCGTTCAAGTACCACCGGCCGCGCGGCATACTGTCGGCGGGCGCCGAGGAACCGAACGCGCTGGTCGAGATCAAGCGTGACGCGGCCCGCAAGACGCCGAATGTTCGGGCGACAGTGCAGGAGCTTTATGACGGGCTTGCCGCACAGTCGCAGAACCGCTGGCCGTCGCTGTCCTTCGATGTCAGCGCCGTCAACGACATCGCCTCGCCGCTATTTTCGGCAGGCTTCTACTACAAGACCTTCATGTGGCCGAAGGCAGCCTGGAAAAGCCTCTACGAGCCGAAGATCCGCGCCGCGGCCGGCCTCGGCGTTTCCCCCGACAAGCCCGATCCCGACCATTATTCCTCGCGCTACGCGCATTGCGACGTGCTGGTGCTGGGTGGTGGCGCGGCCGGCATCGCAGCGGCGTTGGCGGCGGCTGAAACCGGCGCGCGCGTCATCCTCGCCGACGAGCAGGCCGACTTCGGCGGCAGCCTGCGTTTCGAAAGCGGCGCTCGGATCGACGGCCAGGGCGGTTTTGCCTGGGCGCAGGCGGCGGTGGCGAAGCTCGCCGCCATGGACAATGTCCGCGTGCTGCCGCGCACGACGGCTTTCGGTTATTACGCACAGAATTTCGTCGGGCTTGTCGAGCGTGTCAGCGACCATCTCTCGACCCCCGGCCACGAATTGCCGCGCGAGCGGCTGTGGCAGGTCAGGGCCAAGCGCGTGGTGCTGGCCTCCGGCGCCATCGAGCGCCACATGGTGTTCGCCGACAATGACCGGCCGGGCGTCATGCTCGCAGGGGCGGCGCGCACCTATCTCAACCATTACGGCGTCGCGGTCGGCAGGAATGTCGGCGTCTACACCGCCAATGATTCCGCCTACGCGGCGGCGATCGACCTGAAGAAGGCCGGCGTCAACGTCGCGGCGATCGTCGATCTGCGCGACAATCCGACCGGACCGGTGATCGACGAAGCGAGGGCGCTCGGCATCGAGATCAATTTCGGCCGCGCGGTGATCCGTGCCGGTGGCAAGTTGCGGGTGTCGTCGATGACCGTGCAGCCGAAGAACGGCGGCGGCGAGCGTACCATTCCTGTCGATGCGATCCTGATGTCGGCTGGCTGGACGCCGTCGGTGCATCTGTTCTCGCAATCGCGCGGCAAGGTCGCCTTCAACGACGAGACCAAGCGCTTCGTGCCGGGCACCTATGCGCAGGACTGCGTCTCGGTCGGCGCCTGCAATGGCACCGATGGTCTCTCGGCAACAATCGACGAGGCCTATGCGGCGGGCGCCAAGGCGGCCAAGGAGGCCGGCGCGAAAGCCGCCAAGGGCGCCAAGCCGAAGGTCGATGCCTCGGAGAGCTGGTCTCGCGGCATGCTGGGTGCGGCTCCCGGCGCCGGGGCGGACACTACGGTCAAGGCCTTCGTCGATTTCCAGAACGACGTCACCGCCAAGGATATCCGCCAGGCGGTGCATGAAGGCATGCGCTCGATCGAGCACGTCAAGCGCTTCACCACCAACGGCATGGCGACCGACCAGGGCAAGACCTCCAATATGCACGGCCTGGCGATTGCTGCCGAGACGCTGGGCAAGCCGATCCCGGAGGTCGGCCTGACCACGTTCCGGGCGCCCTATACGCCGGTCACCTTCGGCGCGATCGTCAGCCATGCGCGCGGTCCATTGTTCGACCCGACCCGCAAGACGGCGATCCATCCGTGGGCCGAGGCGCAAGGTGCCGTGTTCGAGGATGTCGGCCAATGGAAGCGCGCGTGGTATTTCCCGAAGGCGGGCGAGGACATGCACGCGGCGGTGGACCGGGAATGCGTCGCGGTGCGCAACACGGCCGGCCTGTTCGATGCCTCGACACTGGGCAAGATCGAAGTGGTCGGGCCGGATGCGGCCAAATTCATGGAATTGCTCTACACCAATCCGTGGGAGAAGCTGGAGCCCGGCCGCTGCCGCTATGGCATCATGCTGCGCGAGGATGGCTTCATCTACGATGACGGCGTCGTCGGCAGGCTGGCGCCGGACCGCTTCCATGTGACGACGACGACGGGCGGCGCGCCGCGCGTTATGAACCACATGGAGGATTATCTCCAGACCGAGTTCCCGCACCTCAATGTTTGGCTGACCTCGATCACCGAGCAATGGGCGGTCATCGCCGTACAGGGGCCGAAGTCCCGCGACATCATAGCGCCGCTGGTCGAAGGCATCGACATGTCCGACGAGGCGCTGCCGCATATGTCGGTGCGCGAAGGCAAGATTTGCGGCGTGCCGACCAGACTATTCCGCATGTCGTTCACCGGCGAGCGCGGCTTCGAGGTCAACGTGCCGGCCGACTACGGCCAGGCCGTCTGGGAAGCGCTGTGGGCCGAAGGCCAGAAGCATGGTGCGGCCGCATACGGCACCGAGGCCATGCACGTGCTGCGCGCCGAAAAAGGCTACATCATCGTCGGCCAGGACACGGATGGCACGGTGACGCCGAACGATGCCGGCCTCGACTGGGCGGTCGGCAAGAAGAAGACCGACTTCGTCGGCATCAGGGGCCTGACGCGGCCGGACCTGGTCGCCAGTGGCCGCAAGCAGCTGGTCGGCCTCAAGACCAAGGACCCGAAGGTGGTGCTGGAGGAAGGCGCGCAGATCGTCGAGGATCCCAAACAAGCGATCCCCATGAAGATGATCGGCCATGTCACCTCGAGCTATTGGTCGCAGAATTGCGGCCGCTCGATTGCACTGGCGCTGGTCGCCGGCGGCCGCGACCGGATGGGTGACACGCTCTACGTGCCGATGCCGGACGGGGTGATCGAAGTGGAGGTTACCGGCATGGTGTTCTTCGACGAGACGGGAGGGCGCCTCAATGGCTAAGGCTGCCGCAAAGAAAGTGGCTTCGGCCGCATCGCCTTCGGTCGAGCGCCGTCCGGCGCTGGCCGGACGCGCGACCTCCGCCACCAGCGTCAAGGTCGAGGTGTTGCCACCGGCGGAGCGCATCTCGCTGCGCGCGCCGGAAGCTTCGGTTGCGGCATTGTCTAAGGCGCTCGGCCTGACCTTGCTGAAAAAGCCCAAAACTTCGGCATCAAAGGCAGGGCGCACTGCGCTGTGGCTCGGCCCCGACGAATGGCTTGTCATCGACGAGGCCGGAAACGACCCGCTCACTAATTGCGCGGAGGTTCCGGCCCTGCATTCGGCCGTCGGCGTCTCGCATCGCAATATCGCGATCTCGGTCACCGGTCCGGCGGCCGAAGCCGCGATCGCTTCAGGCTGCCCGCAGGACCTGTCGCTCGAAGTCTTTCCGGTCGGGGCCGCTTCGCGCACCATCCTCGGCAAGGCCGAGATCGTGCTGCTGCGCACCGCCGCCGATGCCTTCCGGGTCGAGTGCTGGCGTTCCTTCTCGGACTATGTTTTTACTTTCCTGTCCGAAGGGGCACGCGACGCGGCGGTCTGAACCCGGAACGTTTGCCGCCCGCGTCCGTTGTGCGGCAGCACGTCGAGGGAGAATGTTCGATGCCGTCAAAGTCAGCGCCGAAGCCGCCTCGGAAGACGGCAGCGAAAACCGCGGCTGTCCGCTCGTTCGAGCATGAGCGGCATCCCGAGGCCGACGCCGAGGAGGAACTCGAGGAAGGTCTCGAGGATACGTTCCCGGCCAGCGATCCAGTGTCGATCACCGGAACGGCCATTCCCGGCGCGCCCGCCAGGCCCGGCAAGGCCAAGTCCGTCGCCGGCCGGAAGAGCCGAAAGCCCTGATTTCCCCAAGCTTCGGCTGAGCCGCATCTTCTCAAGGATGCCTGGGATGCGCTATTTAAAGCGCTTTGGGAGATGAAAAATGCCGACAAAAGCCATCGTCTGGGGCGAGAACGTTCATGAACAGACCAATGCCGCCGTGCGCGACCTCTATCCCAAGGGCATGCACGGCACCATTGCCGCCGCGCTGAACCAGGACAAGGGCATTGAGGCGACCACCGCCACCTTGCAGGAGGCCGAGCACGGCTTGAGCGAAAAGCGCCTGGCCGAGACCGATGTCCTTCTGTGGTGGGGGCACGCTGCCCATGGCGAGGTCAAGGACGAGATCGTCGAGCGCGTGCAGAAGCGGGTCTGGGAAGGCATGGGGCTGATCGTGCTCCACTCCGGCCACTATTCGAAGATATTCAAGCGGCTGATGGGCACGCCCTGTTCGCTGAAATGGCGCGAGGCGGGCGAGCGCGAGCGGGTCTGGGCGATCAACCGCGGCCATCCCATCGCGCAAGGCATCGGCGAATGCCTTGAGATCGGCGAGACCGAAATGTATGGCGAGCCATTCGCGGTGCCGGAGCCGCTGGAGACGGTGTTCGTCTCCTGGTACGAGGGCGGCGAAGTGTTCCGGTCCGGGCTGACTTATCAGCGCGGCGCCGGCAGGATCTTCTACTTCTCGCCCGGCCACGAGACCTACCCGATCTATCACAATGAGGGCGTGCAGCAGGTGCTGCGCAACGCCGTCCACTGGGCGCACAACCCGGCGCCTGCCTGGTCCGGCATCACCAACGCGCCGAACGTGCCGACGGACAAGGCCAAGGAAAAGATCGTGCAGAAAGGCCTGCGCCTGCATGCCGATGGCGACAAGGGCCTTAGTTGATGCCGCATCGCCTGCTTCTGCTCGGCACGGGTGGCATTGCCGGGCATCACGTGGAAGAATTCGCTGAGGTCCCCGGCTGTAGCATCGTCGCCTGCGTCGATCAGGTGCCGGGCCGAGCGGCCACATTCGCCGCCGCCAACAGGATCGGCTATTTCTTCGAGAGCCTGGAGGCGGCGATCGCCTGGGGCCAGTTCGACGCCGCCATCAACGCGACGCCGGACGGCGTGCACAAGGCAACGACGCTGGCGCTGCTTGCCCAGGGAAAGCACGTCTTCTGCGAAAAGCCGCTGGCGCCGAACCACGCCGATGCACTCGACATGACCGAAGCCGCCGAGGCGGCCGGGGTCGTCAACATGGTCAACCTGACCTATCGCAACTCGCCGGCGATCCAGGAAGCGCGGCGCATGGTGCAGGCCGGCGAGATCGGCGAACTGCGCCATGTCGAGGCGAGCTACCGGCAGAGCTGGCTGGTCAGCAAATCCTGGGGAGACTGGCGGGTCGAGGACAAATGGCTGTGGCGCCTTTCTAGCCGGCATGGCTCGACAGGCGTGCTGGGTGACGTGGGCATCCACATCCTCGACTTCGCTACCTATGGCGCAGGCCAGGATGTCGTCAGCCTGAATGCCGATCTAGTGACGTTTTCGAAGGCCGAGGGCGAACGCATAGGCGACTATTTTCTGGACGCCAATGACAGCGTGGCGATGACGGGGCGGCTAAGGTCCGGCGCGCTCGCCACGATCGTGGCGAGCCGCTACGCGACCGGTCATGCCAACGATCTGTCGCTCGCCCTGCACGGCACCGGGGGCGCCATCAAAGTGGAAACCGACGGCAAGGCATCGAGCCTCTCCGCCTGTGTCGGCGCCGACATCGACCAGCAGCGCTGGCGCACGCTGGTGCCGCCGGAAGTCAAGCGCAACGCCCGGCGTTTCGCCGACGCGCTCGATGCTGGGCTAAACGGCGATCCGTCCTTTCGGCGCGCCGCCGACATGCAGAAACTGATCGACGCGGCGTTCGAGAGTTCAGCGGCCAAGCTGCCGGTCTCGATCGGCTAGCGCGGTTCACCGTTTCGCGGAAGCGCCAAACCGCTCTATCTCTTTGTTTTTACGCAATTCCGGACGAAAGACTCTCAGAAACTCGGGCCGGTCCGTGCCTGCCGGAAGTGATTTCCCGCAATCTCAGAATGCGCCCGGCACGATCCAGGGATTGATGCTGATGCCGAGGCGCGGGCCCTTGCCTTCAGCGGTGTTTTCCGTGGAGCCCTTCTTCTCGACCGAGCCGGTCGAAGCGCAATCGAGCTTCGCGTTGGTCCTGGTGTCGATACAGGTTGCAGCGGGCACATGCTTGACCGGATGGGCGGTGTTGGCGGCGAAGGCCGAGCCCGAAAGTGCCAGCACGGCGGTAAGGGCGAGGAGTGTCTTTTTCATTGTCAGTCTCCGTTTTCGACGGGTGAATTTTTCTTCGTACATGTACGATACACCGTACATATACGTCCGGAGATGCTGGCGTTCAAGTGAGAAAACGTACATGTACGATAAATTTTATTGAACATTTAACTTTGCGGCGAACTGACACAGGTGGAGGGCCGGGCGGTGAGTGGCGTTTGCGGTTATGGATCGCATGGCTGATGGGCCGCATGCCTCAGCAACTAGCGCCTGTTCATCGCTTCGTCATCCTTGGGCGGAGCAAGGAGCGAAGCGACGCGGCGCAGACCCTAGGATCCATGCCGCGACGCCTGCCGAGAAATGCAGCGGATGAGGGATAGTCGGCGCTCCGATTGCCCGCCATGGCTGAGGCATGATCGGCTATGTCTACATAAGTGCGAGTCAGAAACGCGGCACCCTCTATATCGGCGTCACCAACGATCTCGGGCGCCGCATGCCTGAGCACAAGTCCGGCTAAGGCTCCCATTCACCAGCCGCTACGGCGTGCAGCGATTGGTCTGGTACGAGGAATATTTTTGACATCACCGACGCTATTTAGCGCGAGAAATCGCTGAAGCGTTGGCCCGTCAGTGGAAGATCGAACTGATCGAGAAGACCAACCCGGAATGGTTCGAACTCTTTCGCGGGACTGGGTGGTAGTGCGCCGTTCCGGATCGCCGTGATCGTCGCGAATGTCGCGGCATGGATCCTAGGGTCTGCGCCGCGTCGCTGCGCTCCTTGCTTTGCCCTAGGATGACGACGGTGTGGAAGGCCCGAGGCCAATCGCAGGCGTTGGAGTTCGGCATCGGAGGAGTTTTGGCATCAATGGCAATCCGGTACCTTCGAGATTACCCGAAGCATCCCTTCCCATCGTCCTAGGTACGGAGCTTCGCTCCTGCCTGACCCAGTGATGACGAAGTTGCGGAGGCTTCAGCCAACCCTGAATGGTCATGATGCTCCACTCCCGTGTAGTGCTAGGGGCCGCAACCATTGCACCGTCCCGCCGGCGTCCTCGAATACCGTTCAGCAGTCGACCGGATTCTCGGTAAGCGGCGGCACGTTTTGCGTGCTGAGCGTGGCAAGCGTGAAATCGCACATGCGCTTCACGAACGCCTGCGGGTCGCCGAAGGGGTAGAATGGGAAGGTGATCAGCAGCGAGATCGTGCCGTGGCCGACAGCCCACAGCATGGTGGCGATGGCGCGCGGGTCGCCCTGCAATTTGCCGGCGGCAACGCAGGCCTCGACCCTGCTGATCAGCACTTTCATCGCCGGATTGCTCTCCTCCATGTCCTCGTAGCTCCGGCCTTCCGGCAGCTTGGTCTTTTCAGTCATGAAGACGGTGCGGTATTCGTTGGGATTGCCCAGCCCGAAGGCAGCATATTCGGTCATGACGGCCTGCAACGCCTCGATTGGGTCGTCGGACGGGTGCTCCTCGATACGGCGGGCAAGCGTCTCGAACGCATCCTCGGCCAGCGCGAACAGAATGTCCTGCTTGTCGGCGAAGTAGGAATAGACCGACATCGGCGCATAGCCGACCCGCTTGGCCAGCTTGCGGATGGTCAGGCCTTCATAGCCTTCTTCCTGGACAAGCTTGTGCGCGGCCTCGACCAGTTCGGAGCGCAGTTCGGCCTTTTGTTTTTCGCGGCGTTTCTGGACGCTCTGCGGCAAGATCTGGTGCTTTCGTCGGGTTGGTGCCTGGCTAAATTATATACGCTGTACGGAAACGGACAAGAGCGTGGCAGGTTCCCAAGCGGCAGGCACCGGATGACGCCGACGCTGCCATCCAAGGTGACCGTGTGGCCGGCATGAAGGAGCTGGTTGGGTCGGCGCGACGCCGAGGTCGCCGGCAGCATCCGTGATCAGCACCGTTGCTCCGTCAAAGCGACAATCCGTCTCCTTATCGATCCGCTTTGAGTCAATCAGTTTCGGTCGATCAGTTTCGCGCCGAGATGCGAAAGCAGCTTCACCGCCTCGCCGTAGGTCCTGGCCTTTTCGGGATTGGAGGCATTGCCGTCCAGCGCCCGCCTGTAGACGCCTTGGCAGATCGCCGCCAGCCGGAAGAAGGAGAAGGCGAGGAAGAAGGTCCAGTTGCCGATGCCGGTCAGACCGCGCCGACGGCAATAGGCGGCGACATAGGCCTCCTCGGAGGGGAGACCGAGGGCGGAACGGTCGATGCCGCCCAGGCCGCGAAAAGGTGAGGCGTGCGGCAGGCGCCATTGCATGCACTGATAGGCGATGTCGGCGAAGGGATGGCCTGACGTCGACAGCTCCCAGTCGAGCACCGCCAGCACCTCTGGCCGGTCCGGTGCGAAGATCAGATTGTCGAGCCGGTAGTCGCCATGCACCAGCGAGACGCTGATATCATCGGCGGGCATGTGCGTTTCCAGCCAGGCGATCAGCCGGTCCATGTCGGCGACAGTGCCGGTTTCCGAGGCGCGATACTGGCCGGTCCAGCGCGCCAGCTGCCGCTCGAAATAATTGCCCGTCCTGCCGAAATCGCCGAGACCGATAGCCTCGAAATCGACATCGTGCAGGGCGGCGAGCGTCGCATTCATGGCATCGTAGATCGCGGCGCGTTCATCCTTGCCGGAAGCTTCCGGCAGCGCCGGATCCCAGAAGATGCGGCCGTCGACGAAACGCATGATATAGAACATGCGGCCGATCGGCGAAGCCTCCGCCGACAGATGCAGCATGTCGGGCACCGGCACGGCGGTGCCGGCAAGCGCGCTCATCACCCTGAACTCCCGGTCGACCTGATGCGCCGATTTCAGCAACTGGCCGGGCGGCTTGGCGCGAAGCACGTAGCGGCCGCTCGCCGCCAGGATGAGATAGGTCGGGTTCGATTGACCGGACTTGAATTTTTCGACGGAGAGAAGTCCGGAGAAACCGGGAATGTTCGCCTCGAGGTAAGGCGCGAGTGCCGCCTGGTCGAGAACGTTCGGGCCGTTCATGCGGTCTCGGGCTGGCGCTCGATCAGGGTCAGGGTGAGCCAGCGTGCGGTCAGCGCCGGCTTCTTCGAGCCCTCGATCTCGATCGTCACGTCATGCGCGGTCTGTACCCAACCCGACGGCCTGACCTTGACGTCGGCCAGCACGAAACGGGTGCGGATGCGCGCGCCGGTCTTCACCGGGGCCAGGAAGCGTAGAGAATCGAAGCCGTGATTGACGCCCATCTTGCCGTTTTCCAATGGCGGCATGGTCTCGAAGGTCATCGCCGACAGCAGCGACAACGACAGGAAGCCATGCGCGATGGTGCCGCCGAACGGGGTTTCGCGCTTGGCCCGCTCGGGATCGCAGTGGATGAACTGGTGGTCGTCGGTGGCGTCGGCGAACTGATCGATCATGCGCTGCGTGACCACACGCCACGGCGACACGCCAACCTCCTTGCCGACATTGGCCAGAAGCACATCGAGACTGATCGGTTCCACGCTCATGTCCTCCAGTTCACCCGGGCTTCTGCGGCCGGAAAATGTCATTCCTTGAACAAGGTCAATCCATGCTGCACCGACTGCCCGCCGTCGATCGGCAGGATGGCGCCGGTGACATAGCTGCCCGCACGGCTGCACAAATAGAGCGTTGCGCCGGCAATGTCATCCGGCGCGCCGATACGGCCGATCGGAACATGGCCGCCGACATGCCTGGCCTGCTCATCCGTACCGGTGGCGAACGCCGTCATCCTGCTCTGGAAGGGACCCGGCGCGAAGGCGTTGACGGTGATGCGGCGGGCGGCGAACTCCAGCGCCAAGGTGCGGGTCAGGTGGTGAACCGCGGCCTTCGAGGCGGTGTAGGAATATGCGTCGTCGGCCAGCGGCTGCGTCCCCATCACCGAACCCAGATTGATCACCCGGGCCGGGTCGGCATCGGTGGCGGCGGCCTCGAGCAGCGGCAGCAATTCGCGTGTCAGATGGAAGACCGCGGTGACGTTGACGCCGAACACCTTGGCCCAGGCATGGTAGGGGAAGCTCTCCAGGGGCGCGCCCCAGGACACGCCGGCATTGTTGATCAGGATATGCAGTCTGTCGGTCCGGGCCGTGACTTCGGCGACGAGTGCGGCGATGCCGGCCTCGCTGGAGACATCGCCGGCGAAGCCCTCGGCGCGGCCCGAGGCGCCAAGCGCGTTCAGTTCGCCGGCAACCTTGGTGCAGTCGTCGCCCTTGCGCGAGGCGATCATCACGCCGGCGCCGGCCCTGACCAGCGCGGTTGCCGCCATGCGGCCGATGCCGGTCGCCGCACCCGTCACCAGCGCGGTCTTGCCGGCCACCGAAAACAGCTCGTCCAGATAGGCCATCGCAATCCTCCGTGTCTGCCCCGGCGTGCCAGCAAACGGTTCGCGTTGACAAGGCTATCCGAAGTACGGTCATCCTTGCCACGGGTAAAGTGCCGGGCCTGCATGAAGGGTTAGCGATCGATGACGGAATTGAATCTCGGCATGACCGAGCGGCTGAAGCCGATCCATGCGCGCGTCGCCGCCATGGTACGCGACGAGGTCATGCCGCTCGACAAGGAATTTTTGGGCGAGGTGGGGAGAGAAGGCGACCGCTGGGTCCATACGGCGCGCCAGAGCGAAATCCTCGAAGGGCTGAAAAAGACCGCACGGGAGCGCGGCCTGTGGAATTTCTGGCTGACCGGCTCGGAGCGCGGCTACGGCCTGTCCACCGTCGAATACGCGTATCTGGCCGAGGAGATGGGCAAGGCGTATCTCGGCGCCGAAACCTTCAACTGTTCGGCGCCCGACACCGGCAATATGGAGGTGCTGGAGCGCTACGGCTCGGCCGAGCACAAGAAGGCCTGGCTGGAGCCGCTGCTCGACGGAAAAATCCGCTCGGCCTATCTGATGACCGAGCCGGATGTCGCCTCCTCCGACGCCACCAATATTGCCATGCGCTGCGAGCAGCGGGGTGGCGACTATGTGCTCAATGGTGAGAAATGGTGGGCGTCCGGTGCCGGTGATCCGCGCTGTGCAATCTACATCGTCATGGTGCGGACCGGCGGCGACGAGGAGCCGCCGCATCGCCGCCACTCGATGATCCTTGTGCCGTCGGACACAGCAGGCGTGACCAAGCTGCGGGCCATGCAGGTCTATGGCGACGACGACGCGCCGCACGGCCACATGCACCTTCGCTTCGACAATGTACGTGTCCCAGCATCGAACCTGATTCTCGGCGAGGGCAGGGGGTTCGAGATCGCGCAAGGGCGGCTCGGGCCCGGCCGCATTCATCACTGCATGCGCGCCATCGGCCAGGCCGAGATCGCGCTGGAGATGCTGTGCCAGCGTTCCTTGCGCCGCGAGGCCTTCGGCCAGAAGCTGGCAAAGCTCGGCGCCAATTTCGACATCATCGCCGAGTGCCGCATGGAGATCGAGATGGCCCGGCTGCTCTGCCTTAAGGCGGCGTGGATGATAGACCAGGGCGATGCGCGCGCCGCTGCCCCATGGATCAGCCAGATCAAGGTCATCGCGCCGCGTGTTGCCCTCAAGGTGACCGACGAAGCGGTGCAGATGTTCGGCGCCCAGGGGATCAGCCAGGACACGCCGCTCGCCCGCTCATGGACGCATCTTCGCACGCTGCGTCTTGCCGACGGGCCGGATGCCGTGCACCGGCGGCAGGTGGCACGGACGGAATTGAAGAAATACACGCAAGAAAAGGTCTGAGCGGCTGGCCGGCCGCGTTGCGGGCTTGCCGACCGCAAGCAAGGAGCCCCTGATGAAGATCCCCTCCCAAATGAAGGCGCTGCTTGTTGTCGGCGACGGCTATGCCAGGACCCCGAGCGACAGCGTGCTGGAGGCGATGGAGCCCTATGTCGAGCCGGGCAGCATCGCGGTGCCGACGCCTGGACCGACACAGGTGCTGATCAAGGTCAGCCTGGCTTCGATCAATCCGTCCGACGTCGCCTTCATCAAGGGCCACTACGGCCAGCCGCGGATCAAGGGCCAGCCGGCCGGCTTCGAGGGCGTCGGCACCGTCGTGGCCGGCGGCGACGAGCCCTCTCCAAAAAGCCTGCCCGGCAAGCGCGTCGCCTTCGCCACCGGCCTCACCAACTGGGGTTCTTGGGCGCAATATGCCGTCGCCGAAGCCGCGGCCTGTATCCCGCTGCTCGATACCGTGCGCGACGAGGACGGCGCGGCGATGATCGTCAATCCGCTCACCGCGATCGCCATGTTCGACATCGTCAGGCAAGAGGGGCAGAAGGCCTTCATCATGACTGCCGGCGCCAGCCAGCTCAGCAAGCTGACTATCGGCCTCGCCAACGAAGCTGGCTTTCGGCCGATCGTCACCGTGCGCCGCGACGACCAGATCGCATCGTTGAAGGCGCTTGGAGCGACGCATGTGCTCAATGAAAAGGCGCCGGATTTCAAGGCGGCGCTGCGCCAGGTGATAAAGGCCGAACAGCCGCGCATCTTCCTCGACGCGGTGACCGGACCGCTGGCCTCCGCGATCTTCGACGTCATGCCGAAGCGTTCGCGCTGGATCATCTACGGGCGGCTTGATCCCGGGACGACAATCATCCGCGAACCGGGCCAGCTGATCTTTCAGCACAAGCTTATCGAAGGGTTCTGGCTGAGCGAGTGGATGCGCCAGTTCCGCGACCGCCGCGGACCGGCGATCCTGGAGGCGCAGAAGCGGTTTTCCGATGGGCGCTGGTCGACCGAAGTGACGGCGGTCGTGCCGCTCGCCGAGGCGATGGCGCGGGTGCCGGCGGAACTGGCCAAGCCTAACGGCAAGGTGTTCATTCGGCCCTAGCATCGTTTGAAAAAGCTCGAAACGTGGGGCTTTCAAGAACTCTTGATGGTCGGTAAAAAGGCGAGTGCCACGCGGCCCGCCTGGGCCGTGTGAACGATATCCGCGGTTTTCAGCCTCTATGCCACGCCGCTTTCCGTGATATGCCGCCGCCATCGAAATGCGGGACGGCGCAGGCAAGGGTCTGGTCCGAGTGGTATGGGGTGCCTTGATGACGATTTCCAAGCCGGTTTTCGACCGTTTGGGGTTCAGCCTGTGGGTCGGAGCGTTCCTGGTCGTTCTTGCGCTGGTCCTCTGGTCGCCCGACACGCGCACCGTGTTGCAGGCCTACCGAAATGGCAGCATGGATTTTCTGGCCGGCCGGCCGCTCTACGACGTCCAGGCCGAGATGGGTTATCTCTATGCGCCGGCCTTTGCCGCGCTCTATATCCCGCTGTTGAAACTGGGACCTCATCTGGGCGGGCTGATATGGCATATCCTCGGCTTCGCGGTGCTGACCTTCGCCGCGATACGGCAGGTGCGCAAGCTCGGCGGCGGGGAATTGACCTGGCTGCTCTCCTTCGGCCTTTTCCTCGCATTGCCGATGGCGCTCGGCGCGATCCGCAATGGCCAGGCGACGATCCTCTTGACCGGCGCCTGCTGGCTGCTCACCTTATCGGCGCTCGAGGGGCGGCGCGCCGAGACGTTTTTCTGGGCCTCGCTCGCCGTCATCGCCAAGCCCACCGCGATCATCATGCTGCTCCTGGCGGGGGCACTGCGGCCCCGGCTGATACCAGTGCTGGTGCTGGCGATACTGTTCGTTCTCGCGCTGCCTTACGCGTTCGCTCCCGCCGACTATCTCGACAACCAATATCGTGATTTCGCCCACATGCTGACTTCGATGGCGGTCGACAACACCAGCCACTTTGTCCCCACCGATTTCACCGCGCCCTTCACCAGAATAGGATTGGCGATTCCGGAGTCCGGCGCCACGGCGATACGCGTCATCATCGCCATGTTCACGCTTTCCGCGGTCATCTGGTTCGACCGCAAGCTCGAAAGCGGGACGGCGGGGCTGGCCATCTTCCTGGCGGCTTCATTCTACATGTGCGTCTTCAACCCACGCGTCGAGCCCAACACCTACGCCATGATCGCCGTGCCCGCCGGCCTCGCCATCGCCCTGTTGTGGCGCGAGGAGCAAGGCGGCATCCTGGCCTCGGTGCTGTCCATTTCGCTGTTCCTGACCGGCCTGACCGGCATCGACCGCCACATGCATGATTTCTTCTATCCCTGGTTCCGGCCGATCGCGGTCATTTTCATCGCCTGTTCCCTGATATGGTGGTTCTGGGCCAAGGCACGGGAAAAGGTGGCGAATGCCGGATCTGTCACAAATGGCTGAATCGCGGCCCACCCTCGACATCGTCGCGCCGTTTCTCAACGAGGCGCAACTAGCATCGGCATTCGCCGGGCTGCTGGACGAACTCGAGGCGACCGTGGCGCAGCGCTTCGGCATGGCCGTTCACAAGATCCTGGTCGATGACGGTAGCCGCGACGACGGTGCCGAACGGTTTTCGCAGGCGCTGTCCGGGTCCTGGGAGATCGTCCGCCTCAGCCGCAATTTCGGCAAGGAGGTCGCAGTGCTTGCCGGCCTCGACCAGTCGCGCGGCGACATGGTGCTGATCATGGACGCCGACCTCCAGCATTCGATGGATATCAGCCTGAAGATGGTCGCAGAGCTGGTGGAAAGTCCTGATATCGACGTCGTCTACGCGCAGAACGACCGGCGCGAGGCGAGCTGGCGGCGCAGCCAGCTGGCGCGGCTTTTCTACGGCCTGATCAACAGCAGCCAGCGTTTCGACATTCCCGAAAATGCCGGCGATTTTCGCGTCATGCGCGGCGCGGTCGCGCGCGCGCTGACCAGCTTGCGCGACAAGCGGCGCTTCAACAAGGGCCTGTTCGCCTGGGCCGGGTTTCGCCAGAAGGCCATACCCTATTCGCCGGAGAGCCGCGCCAGCGGCACGTCGAAATGGAGCCGGCTCAACCTGATCGCTTTTTCGCTGGAAGGGTTTACGTCCTTCTCGGTCATCCCGCTGCGTCTCATCAGCCTCAGCGGACTGCTTGCGGCATTGGCGGGTGCCGCCTACGGCGCCAAGGTATTCTTCGAGGTGCTGTTCTACGGCGTTGCCGTTCCCGGCTATCCCAGCCTCCTGGTCGCCATCGTGCTGCTCGGCGGCCTCAACCTGACCCTGCTTGGCCTGATCGGCGAATATGTCTGGGTGTCGCTCAGCGAGAGCAAGGACCGACCGGTCTATATCGTGCGCGATGTCGTGCGCAGCGACGGTCCAGACGGGCCGCGGCCAGGCGCCTCCCGCGGATGACGCGGCGCATCCGCCTGATCGCCGACGATTATGGCCTGGCGCCCGGCGTCTCCGCCGCGATCCTGGACCTGCTCCATCGTGGCCGCCTGACGGGCACCAGCTGCATGACCGGCTTTCCAGAATGGGCCGGGGAGGCTCCGCGCATAAAGCCGCTGTGCGGCCGCGCCGCGGTCGGGCTGCACCTCACCTTGACGGACCAGCCAGCGATCACCGGCCGGTCGAGCCTGGCGCCCGAAGGCCGGTTGCCGCCGCTTCGCTCGCTGGCATTGCCTGTCCTGCGCAACCGCATCGGCGATGGCGATATCCATGCCGAGCTCGACGCCCAGTACAGCCGCTTCGTCGAGGCGCTCGGTCAACAACCTGACTTCATCGACGGGCACCAGCACGTGCATTTTCTGCCCGTCGTGCGGGCATGGCTGCGCATGCGTTTTTCCGAAGCTGCGGGCAGGCCGGCACTGCGCGGCGCTCCGGCGTTCGGCAATGCCGCCGCGGTGCCGAAAGTTGCGGCGATCGCCGCCCTGGCGGCCGGTTTCGACCGCTCGATGCAGCGGGCCGGCTTCAGCGTTTTCAAGCCGCTCGCCGGCATCTATGACTGGCGGCAGCCCGAGCGATTTGCTCCGGCTCTCAAGGCCGCCATCGAGGCGCTGCCGGAACAGGGGCTGTTCATGTGCCACCCCGGCCATGTCGACGAGACGCTGCGTGCACGCGACCCGATGCAGAGCGTGCGCGAGACCGAATTCGCGGTCCTCGCATCGGACGCGTTCGGCGCGAGCCTGGCCCAAGCCGGTGCCGAGGTCATGGAGGGCAAGGGATGAGCAGCACCGGCCGCCCCCGGCGTTCGACCGGCACCAAGATCGTCCGCTTTGCCATTGTCGGGCTGGTGAACACGGCCATCGACCTTGCCGGCTTTTACGTGCTGCTCAAGCTGCATGTCCCGCCGCTGCCCGCCAACGTCACCTCCTGGTTCATCGCCGTCATCTTCTCCTTCGTGGCGAACGGCTTCTGGTCGTTCGAGCGCGACCCAGCCATCCGGCTGCGCGATGCCTTCCTTCGCTTCGCCTCGCTTGGGGCGCTGATTTCGCTCGGCGTCTCCAGCCTGTCGATCGCGCTATTCGCCGGCATAGCCGGTGTGTGGCCGGCAAAGATCGGCGGTGTCGTGGTGGCGGCGGTGCTGAATTTCCTCGCCGCGCGCTGGTCGATCGAAGGCAGGTTGTTGAAATAGGGCGGCGATCTTTATCTACGAATTTTCCGGACGGAAACCGCAACACATTTTTCCTGGAATTCCCTACTCGGCCGGTTCCACATTGGTGTAGGCGGCTTGCTTGAGTTCGCGCTTCAGCCGTGCTTCCTCATGCGTCTTCGGCGTGACGAAGCGGCCGAGCAGGAGATAGGCGACCGGCGTCAGGAACAGCGTCGAGATGGTCGCGAGCCCCAATCCGCCGACGATCACCCAGCCGAGCGCCACGCGCGCCTCGGCGCCGGCGCCCGCCGCCAGCACCAGCGGCACGCCGCCAAGTATGGTGCAGATCATCGTCATCATCACCGGCCGCAAGCGGATGGTCGAGGCCTGCTCGATCGCCTCGCGCACGCCAAGCCCGCGATCGCGCAGCTGGTTGGCGAATTCGACGATGAGGATGCCGTTCTTGGCCATGACGCCGACCAGCAGCACCAGGCCGATCTGGCTGTAGGCGTTTAAGCTGGTGCCGGAGAGCAGCAGTGCGAAGATGGCGCAGGCGAGGCCGAGCGGCACCGTCGCCATGATGATGACGGCGCTGACGAAACTTTCGAACTGGGCAGCCAGCACCAGGAGGATGATGACCAGCGCGAAGCCAAAGATGGTGACCATGGCGCTGTTGGTTTCGCCCAGCGTCGCGGCCTCGGCCAAGGGCAGGATGCGGCTGCCTGGAGGCAGCAGCGGCGTGGCGATTTCCTCGGCACGGGTCAGCGCATCGCCAAGCGCGAAATTGCCGCCGAGGTTGGAGGTGATCGCCACCGACGGCTGCTGCTGTTCGCGCGACAGCGACGGCGGCACGGCACGCTCGGTCAGCGTGGCGATGGTCGACATGGGCACGAAGCGGCCGTCAGCCGTCTTCAGGAAAATGTTTTCCAGATCGGTCGGATCGTTGATCGGATTGGTGGTCGAGACCAGTTTCACGCCATAGCTGCGATCGGCTATGTAGACGTCGACGACGTCGTTGCCGTCGAGCATGGCCTGCAATGTGTTTGCCAGTCCGGTGATGTCGATGCCGAGGTCGGAGGCGCGCTCGCGGTCGATGGCCACCGCCAGCTGCGGCTGCGTCGGGTCGATCGACAGGCGCGGCGCCTGGAAGCGTGGGTCCTTCTGCATCTCGGCGATGATCTTCACCGCCGCGTCGCCGAGCGCCTTTCGGTCGTTGCCGACCAGCGCGAACTGCAGGCCGTTGCCGGCGCCACGGATGCCGAGACTGTTGGGCTGCACCGGGAAAATGCGCACGCTCGGCACCTGCCGGGTCAGCTGGCTGATCTCGGCCATGATCTCCTGCTGGCTACGGCTGCGCTCATTCCACGGCGCCAGCGTCATCACCATGAATCCCGAATTGTAGGAGCCGTTCTGGCCGGCATTCTCGAAAGTGCTGCGGATCTCGCCGGAATCGCGCATCGGCTGGATCAGTCTCTCGATCTTCTGCATCTGCTGCGTCGTGTAGTCGAGACTGACGCCTTGCGGCGCGTTGATGCGCAACAGCACGGCCGCGCGGTCCTCGGTCGGCGTCAGTTCCTGGCGGATGGCGCCGAACAGGGAAAAGGCCGTGCCGGCAAACAGCACCGCGACCAGAACCACGATCCACGGAGCGTCGAGGCAGGCGAGCAGGCCGCGCCTGTAGCCGGCGTTCAATGCGCCGCCGATGCGACCGCCGATGCCATGGCCCCCTTCGTGATGCAGCGATGCGCTGGTCAGCATGCGCGAGGCGAGCATGGGACAAAGCGTCAGCGCCACCACGCAGGACAAGAGCACCGACATGGCAAGCACGAAGCCGAATTCGCGGAACAGGCCGCCGGTCTGGCCGGGCAGGAACGAGATCGGCACGAAGACGGCGACCAGCGTCAGCGTCGTGGCAACGACGGCGAAGAACACTTCCTGCGCGCCGAGCACGGCCGCCGCGCGGGGGCCCATGCCTTCATTGCGTCGCCGCACGATATTTTCCAGGACGACGATGGCGTCGTCGACGACGAGTCCCGTCGCCAGCACCAGGGCAAGCAGCGTCAGGGTGTTGACGGAGAAACCGGCGAGGTAGATCGCGGCGATGGTGCCGATCATGGCGACCGGCATCGACAGGCCCGGGATCAGTGTCGCGCGCCAGTCGAGCAGGAAGACGTAGATGACGATCAGCACCATGGTCACCGACAGGCCGAGCGCGATCTCGACCTCGTGAACGGCGCCATTGACGAAGACGGCGTCGTCGCTGGTGATCTTGATCGACATGCCCTTGGGCAGGTTCTCCTGCAGCTTGGCGACGGCAGCCTGGACGCCGGTCGAAATGTCGAGCGTGTTCGATTCCGCCTGGCGGATGATGCCGATGCCGATGCCGGTCTTGCCATCGGAGCGCAGCGTGGTCTGGCCGACATCGGGGCCAAGCGTGACTGTGGCGACGTCGCGGATGCGCGTGGCGCCGCCGATGATGATGTTCTCGAATTCCGCGGGCGTCGTCACATCGGCTGTCGTGCGGACGATCAGGTCTTGATTCGTGGTGGTGATCGAGCCGGCCGGGGAATCGAAGGCGACGGAGCCAAGGGCGGCACGGAGGTCTGCAACCGTGAAGCCGAGGCTGGCGAGCTTGTTCTGATCGACATCGATGCGGAAGATCTTGTCGCGGTCGCCATAGACCTGGACGTCGGCGACGCCGGGCACGGCGGCCAGTTCGTCCTCGATCTGGTCCTGGACCACCACGGTCATGTCCTGGATCGACATGTTGTCCGACGTCACCGCAAGCCGCATCACCGGATCGGAATTGGCGTCGGCCTTGACGATGCGCGGCGGATCGGCGGTGTCAGGCATCTGGTTGGCGACGCGGCCGACGGCGTCGCGCACGTCGGATGCGGCGACGTTGAGATCGACGCCGTCGTTGAACTCGATGGTGACGCGGCTCGAACCGAAGGACGAGGAAGAGGAAATCGACTTGACCCCGGAGACGCGGGCGACCGCGCCCTCGATTGTGTCGGTCAGCTCGCGGTCGACGGTTTCGGAGGCCGCCCCCTCGAAGGTAGTGGAGACGGTGACGACAGCACGGTCGACGTCGGGCAGTTCGCGGACTTCCACGCCATAGAAGGCGGCGAGGCCGGCGACGGCGATCAGCGTATTCAGAACGAAGGCCATTACCGGCCTGCGGATGAACAGCGCCGTGAAACCCGTATCGCTGGCGGAATTGACGGTTCCGGTCATGAGCCCGCGGCGGCGTCCGCGGCGCGCTGCTCCTGGCCGGCGATGCGAACGTCGCCGCCTTCGCTGACGCTCTGTGTGCCTTCGGTGACCACCATGTCGCCGCTGTCGAGATCGGCGTCGATCAGCACGGTCTCGGTGTTGCGTTGGATGATGCGCACCGGCACCCGTTTGGCCTTGCCGTCTTCCACGGCCCAGACATAGGCGCCGTCCGAACCCCACAGGATCGCCAGCGGGCTGACGGCCGGATAGGTCTCGCCGGGGAATTTCATCATAATGCCGAACGACATGCCGGCGCGCAGCGAATCGGCCGGGTTGGCGATCTTGGCCTTGACCAGCAAGGTGCGGCTCTTCTCGTCGATATGGTTGTCGATGGCCGAAACGGTGCCGGTATAGGCGTTGCTCGGATTGGCGATCGGCGTCGCCGTCAGCTGCGCACCGATCTTGACGGCGGCGGCGAAACGCTCGGGCACCAGGAAATCGACCAGGATCGAGGACCGGTCGTCGAGCGTGGCGACCGCGGACTGATTGGTCACGTAGTTGCCGGCCGAGATCGGCAGGATGCCGACGGTGCCGGCGATCAGCGCCGGGATAGACCGGCGCCGCAGCGCAAGTTCTGCATCCTGGAGCGCCAGCCTGGCGCCTGCCAGCACCACTTCGGCGTCGGCCACGGCGACCGGCGTCGCGGCGTTGGAAGCGCGCAGCGACCTGACGCGGTCGAGCTTGGCTTGCGCATCCTCCAGGGCGAGCTTGGCCCGTTCCTGGGCGATCATTTCGGTCTCGGAATCGAGTGTCGCGATGATCTGCCCCTTGTCGACATGGCTGCCGGATTCGACCAGCAGTTCGGCAAGGCGGCCGGAACTGTAAGGATTGACGGTCACAGAGGCGTTGGCGCGGCCGGTGCCGATCGCCTGGAGACGGTCGTTGATGGTCGCCGAAGTGGCAGCGAGGGCGACCACATTCACCCGCTGGGCGCCGTTGCGGCTACCGGCCTGCCTCGCGCTGGAGGCACCGGTTTCAACCGGGGGCGTCGCGGCATAAGCCCAGTCTATGCCCCAGCGCGCCAGCACTTCGGGAGCGCCGGGGAAAAAACGCAGCCAGGCGGCTGCCGCCATCACCAGCACCACAGTCGCAAAAACTATCTGTTTCCAGGCGGCCATCGGCACTCCGGTTGGCTAAAACGATCCTTCCGTCCACCGGTTTCCCGAAATGAAGCAGACGCAAGCGAGGCTATTGTAAGGCAAGAAGCCGCGCCGATATCGCGTCTTTATGACGAGTCTCAGGTGTCCGCGCACATTAAATCTGCGTAACATTCGAGATTTGGCGCGGCTTGTTCCTGTGTGTTGCTATCCCAGCTGACGGCCATGAGTGCGAGCCCGCCGATCATTCACAACGCCTTCCTCATCCGCAACAGTGGCACGCCCGCTCCGCCTCTGTTGTCGACGACTTCTTCAACCGCTTCAAAGCCGCAGGCCCGATAGAGCGGTTCGCCGGCCATGGTCGCCATAAGCTCGACACTCGTGAAGCCCTCGCCGCGGGCGGCGTCCTCGCACAGACTGAGGATCAGACGCCCCACGCCTCGGCGGGTGAAACTGGGATGCGTATACATGGCACGCACGCGCGCAGCGTCTTTCGTCGGGTCAAGCAGCGCTGCATCGCGCCCGGGGGAACGGTCGCCGCCGTAGAGGGTTGCGCGCCGACTCCATCCGCCGCAACCGGCCAAGATGCCATTTTGCTCCACAATGAAATATGTTCCATCATCAACGAGTTGCGTATCGAGCCCCATGATTGCTCGGCTCGAAGCGATCTGCTCCTCCGTGAGGAACGGCTTTTGAAGGTCGCCAATGGCTGCATTCATCAGTACAACCAGCGCCGGCATATCGGCACGTGTCGCCAATCGATGGTGTAGGCTGATGCTCGGCATTCTCGGGCAGGTCCAATGCAACCCGCTTTGAACTTAGCACAAGATGTTCACAAAGGCGAAAAAGCCTAAGGCATGGCCGAGGTTGAAGCTTCGCCCTTCGCGGCGGCCTGACACCCAGCCCAGCTAGAGTCCGGATACTAAACTCGCCTGAACAAACCTTCATTCTTGAAACAAGGAGGTCCACTTTCCGCCCATCTCAGCTCTTGGCGGCAGCGCGTCGACCGATTTTTCGACCCCTAGCGCAGGTCTTCCATTTCGCGGATACGGCGGGCGCCCTCTGCTTCCAGTTGCCTGGTCACGGCGCCGATCAGCGTTTCGGCGACGACGAAAAGCGCGGCCGAGGAATCCCACGCCGACGGCACCGCGGTCCGGCCGGCGATCACATGGCGGGCAAAGCGGGCGATCGGCGACAGCCACTGGTCCGTGAACAGCACGATCTGGACGCCGCGCTGATGCGCCTTCTCGGCAAAGCGTACGAGGCTGTCCTGGTAGCGCCTGATGTCGAAGATCACCAGCACGTCGCGCTTGCCCATGTCGATCAGCCTGTCGCGCCACATGCTTTCCTGCCCGGCGAGGTGAAACACATCGGGCTGGATGACGGCGAGGTGAGCGGCCATGTAGCGCGCCAGCGGATCGGTGAAACGGCCGCCGATCAGGAAGGTCTTGCCGCGCCGGTCGGCGAGCCTGGCCGCGATGTCGGCGAGCTGCTTGTCGGACAGGTGTCTGAACGTCTCGCGCATATTGGCGAGCGTCGCTTCCAGCATCGGCGACACCGTGCCGCCGCCGGGCGAGGGCGGGTTCAGCGTCCTTATCGCCGGCGACTGCAACTGCGCCGCCAGTTCGTCCTGCAGGCTCGACTGGAATTCCGGATAGTTCTGGAAGCCGAGCCGGGCAACGAAGCGCAGGATGGTCGGCGAGGAGACGCCGGCCGCGGCCGAGAATTCGGCAACCGTCTTCAGGCCGATCATCGGATAGAAGGCGATGAGCGTCTGGGCCGCGCGCCGCTCGCCGGCCGGCATCGTGCCGATGCGGTCGGCAATCAATTCCGCAATGCTGGAAATCATCTTATCCCCACCCTGGCCTGGCCCACGGTCTTTTCCGAAATCGCATTTGACAAAGCCTGACAAACTGTATGAAATCATCCACAGGGACGCAATGAAACAAAATACGTAACATACGATACAGCGCTCCCAGGGGACGACAGGACTATGGAGACAGCGCGGCCCGCCAGCCATGCAGCGTCGGATACCGTCGGGGTAACGAACCCGGTTGGATCGAGCCCGTTCGTGCTGACTTGCGATCACGCTTCCAATTTCCTGCCAGCCGAATTCGGCACGCTCGGCCTTGCCGCCGAGGACCTATCCCGCCACATCGCCTGGGATCCCGGCGCGCTGCCGGTCGCGCGGCGCATGGCGCAAGCGCTCGATGCGACGCTGATCGAAACCCGCATTTCGCGCCTCGTCGTCGACTGCAACCGGCCGCTCGACGCACCCGACCTTGTGCCGCCGGTTAGCGAAACCACTGTCATACCGGGCAATACCGGCCTGTCGGACGAGCAGCGGGCGGCGCGCGTCGCGCTGTCGTGGCAGCCGTTTCATGCCACCGTCGAGCGCATCGTCGACGACAGGCTGGCGCGCGGACAGGAGACCCGTCTGGTTTCCGTGCATTCCTTCACGCCCGTCTACAAGGGCCGCAACCGGCCCTGGCACATCGGCATCATCCATGACGACGATCGCCGATTGGCATTGCCTCTGATAGCGGCGCTCAGGCGGCTTGCCGGCGTCACCGTCGGCGTCAACGAGCCCTATTCGCCTGCCGACCGCGTCTATTTCACGCTGGAACGCCATGCGCGCTTGCGCGGGCTTCCCTGTGCGATGATCGAAATCCGCAACGACGAAATCTCCGGCGAGGCCGGGCAGCGGAAATGGGCGGATCTGCTCACGGGCATTTTTTCGGATCTGGAACCAGAGGAGGCCACGCGGCCCAGATCGCATTCGGTCAGGAAGTCAGTCCAATCGGCCAGCTGAAAATCAACAGGGGACACCAAAATGGCAGCACCGGGTTATACAGACGTTGACAAGAAGGAGGACCTCAAGGTTCTCCACGGAATGGGCTATGCCCAGGAACTGTCGCGAAGCATGAGCCGCTTCTCGAATTTCGCGATCTCATTCTCGATCATCTGCATTCTATCGGGCGGCATCAATTCCTTCGCGCAGGCGACGTCGTCGATCGGCGGCGCGGGCGCGGGTATCGGCTGGATCGTCGGCTGCGCCGTTTCGGGATTTTTCGCTCTCGCCATGGCGCAGATCGCCTCGGCGTTCCCAACCGCCGGTGGTCTCTATCACTGGTCGTCGATCCTCGGAAACCGCTTCACCGGCTGGCTTACCGCCTGGCTCAATCTGCTCGGTCTGATCACCGTGCTTGGCGCGATCAACATCGGAACCGCCTTCTTCTTCGTCGGGACTTTCGGCGCGGCTTTCGGAATCACCGGGACGCCGGGTGAAATCGTCGGTTTCGTCACCTTCGTCACCGTCCTCCAGGCACTGCTCAATCACTTCGGCATCAAGCTCACGGCCATGCTGACGGACGCTTCGGGCTTCCTCATCCTGGGCGCCACGGCGGTTCTGATCGTAGCTTGCCTGGTGTTCGCGCCCGCGATCGACATCACGCGGCTATGGACGTTCACCAACTATTCGGGCGATGCGGGCGGCGGCGTTTTTCCGCAGACCGATTCCATGAGCTACCTCTTCCTGCTCTGCCTGCTTCTGCCGGTCTACACCATCACCGGCTACGACGCGTCGGCGCACACGTCGGAAGAAACGGTCAAGGCAGCGCATTCCGTTCCGCGGGCGATCGTTTCGTCGGTGCTCTGGTCCTCGCTGATCGGCTGGGTAATGCTGTGCGCGATCGTACTGGCCATTCCGGACCTGGCGGCCGGCGCCAAGCAGGGCTGGAGCGTCTTCTTCTTGACCATGGATGCAATCCTGCCGGTCTGGCTGAAAGAGCTGCTTTACCTGGCAATCCTGCTCTCGCAGTTCCTCTGTGGTCTCGCCACGGTGACATCGGCATCGCGTATGTTGTTTGCCTTCTCCCGCGACGGCGGCATGCCGGTCGGATCGGCCGGGCTCGCCAAGGTCAACCCAACCTGGCGCACGCCAGTCAACGCAATCTGGACCGCCGCGATCCTGGAGGTCATCTACGTCTTTCTCGCCCAGTTCGTCTCCATCGGCGGCACCAACATCTATACCATCGTGGTCAACTCGACGCTGGTCTTCCTGTTCCTTTCGTTCATCATTCCGATCGTCCTCGGCATGATGACCTTCGGAACGGCGAAATGGCCGAAGCCGGGTCCATGGAACCTCGGCGCGGGCCTGTTCAAGCTGTTCTGCGCCCTTTCGGTCGTCGGCATGGTGATCATCTTCTACATCGCCATCCAGCCGCCGAACGATAAGGTGCTTTACATCACCTTAGGCTTCATCCTGCTGACAGCCGTGCTCTGGTTCGGTTTCGAAAACCGCCGTTTCCGTGGCCCGCCAATCGGCGATCAGATCGCCAAGCGCCAGGCTGCCATCGCGGCTGCCGAATTGGCGGTCGGCGAGACCGGTCACTGACATCGACCTTCATGACCATGGCCGGCATTGTGCCGGCCATGGTTCGTTTGCCCCCTTATCAATCGACAAGCGCTGGAGTGCCAAAGGAATGGCCGGGAATTTCTCGTTCGATCAGTTGAAGAAAGCGGTCTCCAGCAGCGAGATCGACACGGTGCTGGCTTGCATCGTCGATATGCAGGGCCGGCTGGCGGGAAAACGGTTCCTGGCGCAGTACTTCGTCGATTCCGCGCATGACGAGACGCATGGCTGCAACTACCTGCTGGCCGCCGACATCGATATGGAGCCGGTGCCGGGCTACAAGGCGGCAAGCTGGTCGAAAGGCTATGGCGACTTCGTCATGAAGCCGGATCTCGCGACGCTGCGGCGCATTCCATGGCTGGAGAAGACGGCGCTGGTGATCTGCGACGTGCTCGACCATCACACGCATGACGACCTGCCGCACTCGCCGCGCGCCATCCTGAAGAAGCAGGTCAAGCGGCTGAGCGAGCGCGGCTATATCGGCTATTTCGCGTCCGAGCTCGAATTCTACCTGTTCAACGAGACCTACGATTCCGCCCGCAAGAAGCACTGGCAGGGCCTCGACACCGCCTCGCCCTATATTGGCGACTATCAGATCGGGATCACCACCAAGGAAGAAGGTGTCATGCGCCGGCTTCGCAACGAGATGGAAGCCGCAGGCATTCCGATCGAGAATTCCAAGGGCGAGTGGGGCCCGGGCCAGGAAGAGATCAATGTGCGCTATGCCGAGGCGCTCGATATGGCCGACCGCCACGTCATCCTGAAGAACGGCGCCAAGGAGATTGCCGAGTCCGAAGGCAAGTCGATTTCCTTCATGTCCAAGTACAATTATGGGCTGGCCGGCAATTCCAGCCACATCCATAATTCGCTGTGGAGCGCCGACGGCAAGACGCCGCTGTTCTTCGATAAGAATGCCGAATGGACGCTGTCGACGCTCGGCCAGCAATGGGCGGCCGGACAGTTGAAATACGCCAAGGAATTCACCTGGTTCCTGGCGCCGTACATCAACTCCTACAAGCGTTTCCAGGCCGGCACCTTCGCGCCGACCAAGATCATGTGGAGCGAGGATAACCGCACCGCCGGCTTCCGCCTGTGCGGCGAGGGCACCAAGGGCATCCGCATGGAATGCCGCATCGGCGGCGCCGACTTGAATCCGTATCTCGCTTTCGCGGCGCTGATCGCCGCCGGTCTTGCCGGCATCGACGAGAAGCTGGAGCTTCAGAAACCCTTCGTCGGCGATGCCTATCAGGCCTCCCGTTTGCCGGAAATTCCAAAAACGTTGCGCGATGCGACGGAGACGCTGACGAAGTCGAAGATGCTGAAGCAGGCGCTCGGCGAAGACGTGCTCGAACATTATGTCCACACCGCAAAATGGGAGCAGTTCGAATACGACCGCCGGATTACGGATTGGGAACTGCACAGGGGGTTCGAGCGGTATTAAGTTGACTTGCGAGCGTTGGCGCCGCCCCTCACGCTTACCCTCTCCCCGTGAAGAACGGGGAGAGGGGCTCGCCGGCGCTGGAGCGCTTCTCTTCTCCCCGTCACTATACGGGAAGAAGGTGCCGGCAGGCGGATGAGGGGCAGCGCCAAGCCATGTGATTTTTCGATTGTACAGAAGTGCGAGGACTTAAACGATGGCCGAAACGGTCAAACTCAAATCCCCCGTCGATGGCTCGATCTATGCCGAGCGGCCGATAGCGACAGACCAGGCGGTCAATGCCGCGGTAGAGCGTGCCAAAGCGGCGCAAGAGAAGTGGGCGCAGACGCCGATCGTCGAACGCGGCAAGTACATGCTTGCGATGCTCGAAGCGCTGGTCGCGATGACCGACGAGATCGTGCCGGAAATCGCCTGGCAGATGGGGCGTCCGGTGCGTTACGGCGGTGAGTTCGGCGGCGTCAAGGAGCGCACCAACTACATGGTCGAGATCGCCGAGGCGGCGCTCAGATCGGTGCCGGCCTCCAACCCGAAGGACGGGTTCCGACGCTATGTGAAGAAGGATCCACTCGGCGTGGTCATGGTGATCGCGCCGTGGAATTACCCCTATCTCACCGCGGTCAACACGATCGTGCCGGCGCTGATGGCCGGCAATGCCGTCATCCTCAAGCATGCGGCGCAGACGCTGCTGGTCGGCGAGCGTTTTCAACAGGCTTTCGACAGGGCTGGACTGCCTAAGGGCGTGTTCCAGAACGTCGTGCTCAACCATGTCCAGACCGAGAAGCTGCTTGGCTCCGGCAAGATCGATCACGTCAACTTCACCGGTTCGGTCGGCGGCGGCCGCGCCATAGAAAAGGCCGCGGCCGGCACGTTCATGACGCTCGGCCTGGAGCTTGGCGGCAAGGATCCGGCCTACGTACTGCCGGACGCCAAAATGGACCACGCCGTCGCCAATCTGGTCGATGGCGCGTTCTACAATTCCGGCCAGTGCTGCTGCGGCATCGAACGCGTCTATGTGCATGAAAAGGTCTATGACGAGTTCGTCGAGGGCTTCATCGCGGAGACCAGGAACTATGTCGTCGGCAATCCGCTGGACCAGGCGACGACGATGGGGCCGATGGCGCAGGCGCGTTTCGCCGACCTGATCCGCGAGCAGAAAGCCGAGGCGCTGCGCAAGGGCGCCGCCGCGCACATCAACATGAAGGTGGCCAACGATCAGGCCGGCTCGCCCTATCTGGCGCCGGAGGTGCTGACCGGAGTCGACCATCAGATGAGCGTCATGCGCGAGGAAAGTTTTGGCCCTATCGTCGGCATCATGAAGGTGCGCGACGACGAGGAGGCGATCACGCTGATGAACGACAGTCCCTACGGGCTGACAGCCTCGATCTGGACGCGCGATACCGAGCATGCGGTGGCGATCGGCAACCGCGTCGAGACCGGCACGGTGTTCATGAACCGCTGCGACTATCTCGATCCGGCGCTTGTCTGGACCGGCGTCAAGGACACCGGCAAGGGGGCGGGCTTGTCCGCCATCGGCTATGACAATCTGACCAGGCCGAAATCATTCCATCTGCGCGAAGCGATCTGATCTGCCTGAACGCCGCTCAGAGGAGGGGCAATGTCCGAGATACAGCCGTCCACACCATCGTCTCGTCAGGGGCCAGAGGGTATTGGCGGCTACCTCATCGTGCCAATGCTTGGCCTCATTTTCATGCCGCTGGGTGGTCTGGTTCTGCTCGATCACCATATCGGCCTGTCCGAGTATTTTAGCCTACTAACTGGCGCGCAGCAGGTCTTCGTCGTGGCGGAGGTTTTCGGATATCTGGCGATCGCGGTCGCCTGCCCGCTGGGCTTGCTCGTTTTGCTGTTCGGCAAGAAGCGGGCCTTTCCACGCCTTTACATCGTCTGGGCCGCCGTCAGTCCCGTCTCTGTCCTGGCCGCTCTTGCCGCCGCGAGAATCCAAATTGGCGATATCTCTGAGGCGCAAGGCGTGGCTTTGTTCGATGCAGAGACGGCAAGGAGCGTTCAAAGGGCTATCGTTTATTCCGTGATCTGGATTCTATACATGAAGAAATCCCAGCGCGTTCAAAATACCTTCACCCAATAGTCTCCATCCCAACGTCCTGAAATCGAGAAGAAATGTCCAAGCTGTTCTCCAAATGGAACTACCCCACCACCGTCCGCTTCGGCGCCGGACGAATCAAGGAATTGCCCGAGGTGCTTGATGCCACCGGCATCAAGCGGCCGCTATTCGTCACCGATCCCGGACTGGCGAAATTGCCGGTCGTCGCGTCGACGCTGAAGATCCTCGACGATGCCAAAGTGTCCTACGGCGTTTTTTCCGAGGTGAAGCCGAACCCGGTCGACTCCAATCTTACCGCCGGCATCGCGGTGTTCAAGAAAGGCAAGCATGACGGCGTCATCGCCTTCGGCGGCGGCTCGGCGCTCGACCTCGGCAAGCTGATCGCCTTCCAGGCTGGACAGACGCGGCCGGTGTGGGATTTCGAGGATGTCGGCGATTGGTGGACGCGTGCCGATTCGGATGCGATCGCGCCTATCATCGCGGTGCCGACCACGGCTGGAACCGGATCCGAAGTCGGCCGCGCCGGCGTCATCACCAATGAAGCGACGCACACCAAGAAGGTCATCTTCCATCCGAAGCTCCTGCCGGCGATCGTCATTGCCGATCCGGAACTGTCGGTCGGCATGCCGGGCTTCATCACCGCCGGCACCGGCATGGACGCACTCGCTCACTGCCTCGAGGCCTATTGTGCGCCGGGATATCACCCGATGGCCGACGGCATTGCGGTGGAAGGTATCCGGCTCGTCTTCGAGAACCTGCCGAAGGCCTATGCCAATGGCAGGGATCTTATCGCGCGCGCCCACATGATGAGCGCGGCGGCGATGGGCGCTGCGGCATTCCAGAAAGGGCTCGGCGCCATCCATTCGCTGTCGCACCCGGTCGGCGCGCTCTACGACACCCATCACGGCATGACCAATGCGGTGTTCATGCCCTATGTGCTGGCTTTCAACCGCGAGGCAATCGAGGACCGCATCGCGCGGCTCGCCGCCTATTGCGGCATCAAGGGCGGTTTCGATGGTTTCGCCAAGGCGATCATCAAGCTGCGCAAGGAATTGAAAGTGCCGCATGCTCTGCCGGGCCTGATCAAGGGGCTCGACATGGACAAGAAGCGCAAGGCGCTGATCGCCGACATGGCGGTGGTCGATCCGACAGCCGGCGGCAACCCGGTCAAGCTGACCAAGAAGGCGGCGCTCAGCCTGCTCGAAAACGCCATCGCCGGCACCGTGTGAGGCGATTTTCGGGGCTGAAAGTTGATCTGAAAAAGGGGTACAAAAACAAGGGGAGGGGATGAAGGGCAAGGCACAAACTAATTAGCCGGAAAAACAATCGCGAAGCGATTGCTACGTCAGGTTAAAAAGAGTTTACTTTTCGCACTGCGAGCAGCCGGTTTCACAAAGCTTTCATCTGGCTGTCACACGAAAACGATACCGCATCGCAGGCGTCCAACGGCGTCAGTTCAATGGAGAGAACACATGTTCAAATTCACGGGGAAAGTGCTTTCCCTTTCGGCCGCGGCGCTTTTCGCGTCGACGGTGATTTCGTCCGCGGCACCGCTGGACGATCTCGTCAAGGCCGCAAAGGCCGAAGGCCAGCTCACCACCATCGCTTTGCCGCATGACTGGTGTGGCTACGGCGACGTCATCGCCGGCTTCAAGGCGAAATATCCGGAAATCACCGTCAACGAACTCAACCCCGACGCCGGCTCCGGCGACGAGGTCGAGGCAATCAAGGCCAACAAGGACAATAAGGGCCCGCAGGCGCCCGACGTCATCGACGTCGGCCTGTCCTTCGGTCCGACCGCCAAGGCCGACGGCCTGTTGATGCCTTACAAGGTGTCGACCTGGGACTCGATCCCCGACAGCGCCAAGGATGCCGACGGCGCCTGGTACGGCGACTATTACGGCGTGCTCGCCTTCGAGGTTAACAAGGATCTGGTCAAGCAAGCACCCACCGACTGGGCCGATCTGCTGAAGCCGGAATTCGCCAACTCGGTCGCTCTCGCCGGCGATCCGCGCGCCTCGAACCAAGCAATCCAGGCGGTCTACGCCGCCGGCCTTTCCGGTGGTGCCGCCGCTGGCGAAGCCGCCGGCACCGCCGGCCTCGACTTCTTCAAGAAGCTCAACGCCGCCGGCAATTTCGTTCCGGTCATCGGCAAGACCGCAACGCTTGCCCAGGGCCAGACGCCGATCCTCGTCACCTGGGACTACAACGCGCTCTCCGGCCGCGATACGCTGAAGGGCAACCCGCCGGTCGACGTGATCGTGCCGAAGACCGGTGTCGTCGCCGGCGTCTATGTGCAGGCGATCAGTGCTTTCGCGCCGCATCCGAACGCGGCCAAGCTGTGGATGGAATATCTCTATTCCGACGAGGGCCAGATCGGCTGGCTGAAGGGCTATTGCCACCCGATCCGCTTCAACGATCTCGCCAAGAACGGCAACGTCCCGGCGGACGTGCTGGCCAAGCTGCCGCCAGCCGAGTCCTATGCGGCCGCGGTGTTCCCGACGCTCGACGAGCAGGGCAAGGCCAAGGAAACCATCACCAAGAACTGGGACGCCGTCGTCGGCGCCAACGTCAAGTAAGCTGTGAAATCGATCCGGGCGGCCGCAAGGTCGCCCGGATGTCCTCGAAGACGGTAGCCGGCGCATGACCGATCTCTCGCTTTCCAATCAGACCATCGCGGGGAAAGCCGCGCCTCCCGCCGAAGCGCGCAGTATCAGGCTGCCGACGCAATGGCTCGGCGTTGCGCCGTTCTTCATCTTCGCCATCATGTTCCTGATCCTGCCCACGCTCTACCTGATGCTGGGCGCATTCCAGAACGATGCCGGCGAATTCACGCTGGAAAACATAGCCGCGCTGTCGCAGGCAAATATCGTCGCCGCCTATTGGATATCGATCAAGGTCAGTCTGGCTTCGTCGCTGATCGGCGCCTTCGCGGGACTGGCCATCGCGATCGCCATCGTGCGCGGCGGTTTGCCCGAATGGATACGCTCGGGAACGCTGACCTTTTCGGGGGTTGCTTCAAATTTCGCTGGCGTGCCGCTGGCCTTCGCCTTCATCGCCACGCTTGGCCGGCTCGGACTGGTTACCGTCCTGCTCAATACGCTGGTCAGCTTCAACATCTATGCCCATGGCTTCAACCTGCTGTCATTCTGGGGACTGACGCTCACCTATGTCTATTTCCAGATCCCGCTCATGGTGGTCATCATCGTGCCGGCGATCGACGGGCTGAAGAGAGAATGGGGCGAGGCGGCGGCGACGCTCGGCGCCACCCAGGCGCAGTACTGGCGCATGGTCGTCATACCCGTGCTGTGGCCGAGTTTTCTCGGCACCGTCATCCTGCTTTTCGCCAACGCCTTCGGCGCCATCGCCACCGCCTATGCGCTGACCGGCTCCTCGCTCAACATCGTGCCGATACTGCTCTATGCGCAGATACGCGGCGATGTGCTGCACAACGCCCATCTCGGCTATGCCATCGCCTTCGGCATGATCTTCATCACCGGGCTGGCCAACATCTTCTACATCTGGTTCCGGACACGTTCGGAGAGGTGGCTCAAATGAAGGCCGGCAGATTCTGGGCGTGGGTCGTCTTCCTCCTCGGTGCGGCTTATTTCTTCATCCCGCTGATCGCGACGATCGAATTTTCGCTGCGCATGCGCCGCGGCGTCTATTCCTTCGATGCCTACAAGGTCGTGCTCGGCGACAGCCAGTTCCAGACGACCTTCATGTATTCGGTGATAGTGGCGGTTTTCACCATCCTGCTCGGCGTGCTGATCGTTGTGCCTACCGCTTACTGGATCCGGCTGCGTCTGCCTCAGCTTCGGCCGGTGGTCGAGTTCATCACCTTGTTGCCGCTGGTCATACCGGCAATCGTCATCGTTTTCGGCTATATTAGGATGTACGGCTCTAATTCGCCGCTGCCGTTCCTGTCGAACAATACCGCCACCAACGCGCTGCTGGTCATCGGCTACGCGGCGCTGGCGCTGCCCTACATGTACAGGGCCGTCGATACCGGGCTGCGCACCATCGACGTGCGCACGCTGACCGAAGCGGCACAGATCCTCGGCGCCGGCTGGGGCACGATCGTCACCCGCGTGATACTGCCGAACGTGCTGATTGCGGTGCTGTCGGGTGCCTTCCTCACCTTCGCTATCGTCATTGGCGAGTTTACCATGGCGAGCCTGCTCAACCGGCCTGCCTTCGGGCCGTATCTCCAGAATCTGGTTGCCAACCGAGCCTACGAGCCGGCGGCGCTGTCCATCATCGCCTTCGTGATCACCTGGGGTTGCATGTCGCTCATCCAGGTGCTGTCGCGGTTCGCGCCGAAATCTGCTAACCGCCCAAACTGATCGCAAAGCACTGATCGAAAGAAAGAACATGGCCGAGCCATTCCTCTCCATCCAGCATGTGCGAAAGTCCTTCGGCGCCACCACCGTGGTGCAGGATTTCAACCTCGACGTGGAACCGGGCGAGTTCGTCTCTTTCCTGGGGCCGTCGGGTTGCGGCAAGACCACCGTCCTGCGCATGGTCGCCGGCTTCGAAGAGCCATCGGCAGGCAAGATCGTCGTCGCGGGCAAGGACATCACCAGGCTGAAGCCGAACCAGCGCAATATTGGCATGGTGTTCCAGGCTTACGCGCTGTTCCCCAACCTGACGGTGGCGCAGAATATCGCCTTCGGATTGAAGGTGGCAGGCATGCCCAGGGCCGATGCCGACAAACGCGTCGCCGAGATGCTCGATATCATCAAGCTGCCGCAGATGGGCGACCGCTATCCTTACCAGCTCTCCGGCGGACAGCAGCAGCGCATCGCGCTGGCCCGCGCCATCGCGCCGAAGCCGAAACTGCTCTTGCTGGACGAGCCGCTGTCGGCGCTCGACGCCAAGGTGCGCGTGTCGCTGCGCGAGGAAATCCGCTCGATCCAGAAGAAGCTCGGCATCACCACCATCTTCGTCACCCATGACCAGGAAGAGGCGCTGTCGATCTCGGACCGCATTGCCGTGATGTATGGCGGCAAGGCCGAACAGGTCGGCACGCCGTTCGAGATCTACAACCGGCCGGCGACCAAATTCGTCGCCAATTTCGTCGGCACGCTGAACGTGCTCGAAGGCACCGTCACCGATGCCGCGGCAGGCACGGTGCGCGTCAATTCCGAACAGGTCTCGCTGAAGGGCAAGCTCAACGGCTCGAAGGCCGGCGACACGCTGTCGCTGGCGCTGCGGCCGGAAGCCATTTCGCTCGGCCGCCAGCCCGGCCGTGACTCCAGTCTTTCAGGCGAAATATCAGAGGTGCATTTCCTCGGCTCGGTGATCCGGGTTCGCGTCGGCATCGGCGGCAACACGGTTTCGCTCGACACGTTCAACAGTCCGGCAACGCCGCCGCCGGCGGTTGGGGAAAAAGCGGAGATTTCGTTCTCGTCGGGCGACATGCTGGTTTTGCACTGAGCCGTGCCGATATTCAGATGAGGCCGGCCTGATCTGAATCTCAACACAACTGGCACATGAAGGATCAGCCCGGCGCGACGAAGGGCATACGGCAGTGTCCGGGGGCGGAGCTGACAGGCCCGTCGGGCGGAGTGGCTAAATCAACAGCTTACAGCCGGCTTGCCACTGCCGCCAGCGCCGCTTCACGGCTATAACAGGCCATGGCCCTGTTCGAACTGACGCTGGTTCTGCTGTTGATCGCCGTCGCGCTGACGGCATTGTCGCGTCGCGTGCAGGTTCCCTATCCGTCCTTGCTGGCACTGGCGGGCGCGGGCATCGCCTTCGTACCTGGCGTGCCGATTATAGAGATCGACCCGGAACTGGCGCTTGCATTGTTCATCGCGCCGGTTCTGCTCGATGCCGCCTATGACACATCCTTGCGTGACCTCAATCGTTATCGCGTACCGCTCGTGCTGCTGGCGCTCGGAGCCGTCCTCTTCACGACGATGGCAGTGGCGCTGGTCGGGTGGAAGATGGCAGGCCTGCCGGTCGCGGCCGCCATTGCGCTCGGCGCCATCGTTGCGCCACCCGACGCCGTCGCAGCCTCGGCCGTGCTCGGCCAGTTCAAGGTGCCGCACCGCATCACCGCTATCCTGCAAGGCGAAAGCCTGCTCAACGACGCGACCGCGCTGCTGATCTACCGCATCGCGGTGGGCGCGGCACTCGGCCCGGTCCTGCTGAGCAGTGCGGCGCCCATGATTGCGCTGTCGACGGTTGGAAGCCTTGTCGCGGGCTACGTGCTCGGCCGCTTGTCGCTTGCCACGCTCAGCCGCATCGAAGACGCCGCGAGCGGGACGGTGGTGCAGTTCGCAGGCACTTTCGGCGTCTGGATCCTGGCCGACAAGCTCGGACTTTCCGCCATCATCACCATAGTCGTCTACGCCATGACCATCGCGCAGACGGCGCCGCGCCGTATGTCGGCAAGAAAGCGCATCAGCTCCTACTCGGTCTGGGAAACCGCCGTCTTCGTGCTCAACGTGCTGGCTTTCGTGCTGATGGGCCTGCAGGCGCGGTCGATCGTGGAGCGGCTGACCGGCGCCGGGCAGACCAGCGCATTCCTGTTTGCCGCGGCGGTTCTGGCCGTCGTCATCGTTTCGCGTTTCGTCTGGGTGATGGGCTGCGGCGTGATCATCCGGCGGCTTGCCCGATCCGGGAACGCGGACCGGCAGAGGGATGCGCCCTCGGTCCGTGGCGGCGTGCTGATCAGCTGGTGCGGCATGCGCGGACTGGTGACGCTGGCGGCGGCGTTTGCCTTGCCGCAGGACTTTCCCGGGCGCGACCCGATCGTGCTCGCCGCATTCACCGTCGTCCTCGGCACACTGGTGCTGCAAGGCGTGAGCCTCAAGCCGCTGCTGCACATCCTCGATCTTGAGCCGGACGAGACGGTCGACCGGGAGGTTGCGCAGGCGCGTGTCGCCATCATGCAGGCCGCGCTCAATGTGTTGAGCCGCAAGACGTCGGATGCGGCGGCCGCGGTGCGGGAGCAATATGCCGCCCAGCGCACCATCGCCGAAAATCCCGAGGATGCCCAGGCAGCGACCGAGTATGACAGGCTGCGCCTCTATGCCATCAAGAGCCAGCGCGATCAGCTGGAGGAGCTGCGCCGAAACGGCACGATCGGCGACGAGGCCTATCACCGCCTGGAGGAGGAGATCGACTGGACGGAACTGGCGGCTTCGCCGGCCGGCCGGTTCCAACCGCTGACGACCTAGCCGCTGGCCTAGCTCCGCCATTCGCCCGGCACATTGCAACCGATCCGCCGAACCGCTACTGCCTTCGTCGAAATTGAGCCGGATAAGCAATGAAGCTGGTCAGCTACAACATCCAGTACGGGTTCGGCAGCGACGGCCGCTACGATCTTTCGCGCGCCGCGCGCATCGTTGACGGCGCCGACATCGTTGCGCTGCAGGAAGTCGAGCGGCACTGGCAGCGCAGCAATCATGACGACCAGCCAGAACTGCTTTCGCGGCTCTTGCCGGACTACCACTGGGTCTACGGGCCAGCCTTCGACATGGATGCCAGCGAGTGGCGCGACGGCCGCCTGGTCAACCGTCGCCGGCAGTTCGGCACCATGGTGCTGTCGAAGCTGCCGATCGTCTGGTCGCGGCTGCATTCGCTGCCGATGCGCCGCACGCTGCGGCCGCTCAATACCCGCAACGCGGCGCTCGAGTGCATGATCCGCACGCCGGCCGGCCCGGTGCGGGTGCTGTCGCTGCATCTCGCCCATATCGCGGCCGAGGAACGGCTGGAGCAGATAGACTATCTCTTGGCGCAGCACAGCCGGGCGCCGTTCGATGGCGGGCCGTGGAGCGGCGCCGATGACGAGCCGTCGCGCAACTGGACACACGGCGAGCCAGAACCGGAAAATCCGCTGGCGGCGATCTGGCTGGGCGATTTCAACATGGAGCCAGGCAGCGCCGAATACCGCCGCATCGTCGGCAACACGCCCTATCATCGCGGAGCGGCCTATCTCGACGGTTTCGTCGATGCTGCTGCTGTTGCCAGCGAGCCGAGCGGCGATTTCCATACCCATGTAAAGACCATCGACGGCCAGCTCGCAAAGCGTCGGCTCGACCATTGCTTCGTCGGCGGCATGTTCGCCGGGCGCGTTCGCTCGATCAGCGCCGACATCGGCGAGGTCGCGTCGGATCATTTCCCGTTGCGGGTCGATATCGACCTGGAAACGCCGGGCATCAGCACCATTCCCGGAGGCCGATGAGCCGCACATGACGCTCTTCGTCTTCTTCGCGGTGCTTGCCGCCGCCGCTATGCACGCGATCTGGAACGCGCTGGTCAAGGTCCATCTCGACCGCTTCCTGTCGATCACGCTGATGACGCTCGGCATGGGCACCGCCGCACTCATGGTGCTGCCCTTCGTCGAGGTGCCGCGGGCCGAGGTCTGGCCCTACATAATCGCCTCGGTGTTCTTTCACATGGGTTACCGCACGTTCCTGATCGGCGCCTACCGGGCCGGCGATTTCGCCCAGACCTATCCGCTGGCGCGCGGCACGGCGCCGCTGCTGGCAGCCCTTGGCGGCATGTTCGTCGTCGCCGAGGTTCCGGCGCCGCTTGCCATTCTGGGTATTTTCCTGTTGTCGGCCGGAACACTGGTGATGTCGTTTCGCGGCGGTGCGCATCTGGAAAGGCTGAATCTGCGCGCTGTCGGCTTCGCGTTGTGCACCTCGATCTTCATTGCCAGCTACACGCTGTCCGACGGCAGCGGCGCGCGGCTGGCCGCAACCGCGCAGAGCTATGCCGCCTGGCTGTTCATCTGCGATGCTTTTGGGGCCCTGGCGGTGTGCCTCGTCTTCCGTGGGCCCAAAGCGCTGCCGGTGCTGGCGCGGGACTGGAAAGCCGGGCTGTTCACCGGCGTGCTCAGCGGTGCCGCCTACTGGATCGTGATGTGGGCGATGACCAAGGCACCGATCGCCTCGGTGGCCTCGCTGCGCGAAACCTCGATCCTGTTCGCCATGGTGATCTCGGTCTTCGCGCTCGGCGAGAAGATGACAGGCTGGCGCGGCGCTGCCGCGCTCAGCATCGTCGCCGGTGTCGTGGCGCTCCGGCTGGGTTAGCTGCCGTCACCCGAGTACCGTCATCACCTGGCCGCGCCGTTCCGGACTGAAGCGGATGACGACGATGATGCAGATTGCGACCACGCCGGCAAAAAGCGCCAGCGCGTAGCCATAGCTGCCCCCAGCGGCTTCGGCGATGCCGGCCTGGTATGGGCCGCCATAGGACGCGGCGAGATTGCCGGCCTGGTAGATAAAGCCGGGCAAGGTCGCGCGCACGGATCCGGGTGAGAGCTCGTTGAGGTGCACCGGGATAACGCCCCAGGCACCCTGGACGGCCACCTGCATGACGAAGGCGCCGATGGCGAGCATGAAGGGCGTCGAGCTGTAGGCCCATAGCGGGATCGAAGGCAGCGCGATCAGACACGCGAGCGTAATGGCGTTGACGCGGCCGATCTTCTCGGACAACACGCCGAACGCCAGGCCGCCGACGATGGCACCGATATTGGCGACGATCGTGATCCAGCTCACCGTCTGCGGATCGAAGCCATGCTGCTTCTTCAGGAAGGTCGGGTAGAGGTCCTGCGTGCCATGGCTGAAGAAATTGAAGAACATCATCAGCACGACGGCGTAGAGCGCGACGCGCCAGTGTTTTTGCAGTGTCTCCAGCAGGCCCGGTCTGGCCGTCTTCCGCGCCTCGACGAAGGCCGGCGATTCCGGCACATGCGAGCGGATGAACAGCACGATCAGCGCCGGAACGAAGCTGAGCAGGAACATGGCGCGCCAGCCGATCGTGTAGCCGTAGATCGTCTGCTGGTAGAGCAAGCCGTAAACCACCGCCGCCAGGAGGTAACCGGCCGGATAGCCACATTGCAGGATGCCAGACACCATGCCACGCGCGTTGGGCGGGATGGATTCCATGGCCAGCGAACTGCCAAGCCCCCATTCGCCGCCCATGGCGATGCCGAACAAGGCGCGTAGGCGCCAGGAAGATCCCGAGATTGGGTGAGAACGCAGCCAGCGCCCCGATCACCGAGTAGCTGACGATGTTGAGCATGAGGATGGGCTTGCGCCCATATTTGTCGGCGAGCATGCCGAAGAAGAACGCGCCGATGAACCGCATCGCCAAAGTCAGGAACAGCGCCTTGGAAACTGCCGGGACGTCCGTCTGGAATTCAGTTGCAATGTCCGTGAGCAGGAATGTCAGAAGGAAGAAATCAAAAGCGTCGAGCGTCCAGCCAAGAAATGAGGCGAGGACAGTTTTCTTTTGCTGGGTATTGAGGGTCAAGACAGTCCTCCCTTGCGACCCCCAAACGACGATATGCCGCCCAGCTGGCAAAAGAGAACAGCGATCAGCCGGCTTTCGAAAAACCGGCGGTCACTTTTTCGTAAGGTCGAGATCGAAAACCATCAGTCCATCGGTGCCGCCTTCGAGTGCGGCAACCAGCCTGGCGCCAGCGCGCTGGTGCGCTTCATGCACCAGATAGGCGTCACGAGCGGCGGCATCGCGGAAGTCGATGGTGAAGCCGTGCGTAAAGCCGCGCGCGAACGGCTCCGGGCTAGCATTGACGCTGAACTCGACTGTGTCCATGCCGTCGATCACCTGCCGCAGCGCCTCGAGATCGGCGTGGATCGCCGCACGCTCGGCGATGCTGGCATCATTGCGGAATTTGACGAATACACAGTGCCTGATCATCTTCTCGTTCCTTCAAGCCGCGCGGTTGCCGGAAAACACCGCCGGCGGCAGCGGGTCGCGGCCGAGCACCAAATCGGCGCCTTTTTCGCCGACCATGATGGTCGGTGCATTGGTGTTGGAGGAGGGGACGCGCGGCATCACCGAGGCGTCGCAGACGCGCAGGCCCTCAATGCCGCGCAGCCTGAGGTCCGGTGTCACGACCGCCATGTCGTCATGGCCCATGCGGCAGGTGCCGACGGGATGATGGTCGGTCTTGGAGCTTCGGCAGGCATAGTCGAACAGCTCGTCGTCGCTGGCGAGCGACGGGCCGGGCAGCACTTCGCGCAGCACGTAGGGGGCAAGCGCCTTCTGTCGCATGATCTCGCGCGCCAGCCGCAGTCCCTTGATCGACATGGCGCGGTCATAGGGATCGGACCAGTAGTTCGGATCGATCAGCGGATGGTCGGCCGGATCGCCGCTCTTCAGCCGCACCGTGCCGCGCGAGCGCGGCCGCAGGAAGGCTGAATTCAAGGTGACGCCGGGATTTTTCAGCTTCTCGACGCCGGCCTCGATGCCGGATCCCAAGCCGAGATGGAACTGGATGTCGGGCGAGGCGGCTGTGGGGTCGGCGTACCAGAAGCCGCCGGTCTCGAACAGGCTCGAGGCGACCGGTCCGTTCTTGAAAAGCAGATATTGTAGCCCCGCCCAGGCCGTGCGGTGCAGCTTGGCGTAGTTGTCATAGGTGTGGTCGCCGGTGCATTCGGCGATGACGAACAGATCGAGATGGTCCTGCATGTTGGAGCCGACGCCGGGCAGGTCGTGAACCGGCGTAACGCCGACCGATTTCAGATGGTCGGCCGGGCCGATGCCCGACTGCATCAGCAGCTTCGGCGAGCCGATGGCGCCGGACGAGACGATCACCTCGCGTTCGGCGCGCAGGATTGTCTTCTCGCCGCCCGGTCTGTCGACGATTTCGACGCCGACGGCGCGGCCTTTCTCGACGACGATACGGGTCACCAGCACGTCGGTCCGGACAGTGAGATTCCTGCGGGCGCGGATCGGGTTGAGGTAGGCGACCGAGGCGGAGGAACGCCGGGCATCCTTCTGGGTCAGTTGGTAATAGCCGACGCCTTCTTGGGCAGCGCCGTTGAAATCCGGGTTGAAGGGAATGCCCATCTCCTGGCCGGCGCGGAAATAGGCCTCGCAGATCGGCAGCGGCGAAATCGGGTTCGACACGCCGAGCGGCCCCTGGTCGCCATGAAAGTCGTTGGCGTAGCGCTGGTTGTTCTCGGCGCGCTTGAAATAGGGCAGCACGTCGCGATAGCCCCAGCCGGTCAGGCCTTCTTCCTTCTCCCAGGCGTCGTAGTCGCGGGCATTGCCGCGCGTATAGATCTGGGCGTTGATGGAGGAGCCGCCGCCGACCACCTTGGCCTGCGTGTACCAGAAGACACGATCCCTCATGTGCCTCTGCGGCACCGTCGACCAGCCCCAGGACGCAATGCCCTTGGTCATCTTGGCGAAGCCCGCCGGCATATGGATATAAGGATGCCAGTCCTTGCCGCCGGCTTCCAGCAGCAACACGGAATTCATCGGATCCTCGCTCAGCCGGTTGGCCAGAACGCAGCCGGCCGGGCCGGCGCCCACGATGACGTAGTCGGTCATGACACTATCCACTTACAGCCGCGGCACGGAGAGCGCGCCGTCGACATTGATGATCGATCCGGTCGAAAAGCCGAGCCTGCCGGCGGCAAGCGTCGCCACCACAGCGCCGATGTCTGACGCTTCGCCCCAGCGTTTTGCCGGCACCAGGCCACCATCGATGAGCGCATCGTATTTGGCGGTCACGCCCGCCGTCATGTCGGTGCGGATGATGCCGGGCCGCAGCTCGAACACGCCGATATTTTCGGGGGCGAGCCTGAGCGCCAGGTTTTTCACCCACATCGAAAGCCCGGCTTTCGAGATGCAGTAATCCGGCCGCTCCGGCGAGGCCATTTCGGCGCTGACGGAGGTGATGGTGATGATCGACCGGGGATGATCGACCGGTAGAGCCAGCATCGCCTTGGCGACGGCCTGGCTGAGGAAGACCGTGCCGCGCAGGTTGATGCCCAGTATGCGGTCGAAATTTTCAGGCTTGAGCTCCAGCAGGTCGCCACGCACCACGGCGCCGACGCCGGCATTGTTGACCAGGCAGTCGATGCGTCCGAAGGCGCTGATCGCGGCTTCGACGAGTGGAGTGTGGCTTGCGAGATCGGCGATGTCGCAGCTGACATAGGCGAATTTTGCGTCGCGGGCGGCGATGTCGGCAGCAAGTTTGTCATCGGGGTTTTCAGCGAGGTCGGCGACCAGAATGTCGAAGCCGGCATCGGCAAGCGCCTCGGCACAGGCGAGCCCAATGCCGCGCGCGCCTCCGGTGACGATAGCAGCGGGGCGGGTCATTGGAGCGCAGCCTTGCGGATGTCGGCGCCGCCCCTCATCGCCCTGCCGGGCACTTCTCCCCGTATAGTGACGGGGAGAAGGATGCCTTCTTTCTTCTCCCCGTTTACGGGGAGAAGGTGCCGGTAGGCGGATGAGGGGCCGCGCAAGCCTGTCATAGCGCGCTCTTGCGAATATGCTCGGCCACCCTCAATGCCTGGGCGGCGATCGACAGCGCCGGGTTGACCGCAGCCGAGTTCGGCAAAAAACTGCCGTCGACGACGAACAGGTTCGGGTGGTCGAAGGCACGGCAGAACGGGTCGAGCGGCGCGGTGGCCGGGTCATCGCCCATCCTCACCGTGCCGCACTGGTGCGACGGCGTGCGCTTGTCGAAGGGGCGCGACAGCACGATCGGGTAGCCGCAGGCACGGAAGTTTTCGCGCATCACCTTGGTCAGCCCGTCGAGCGACTGCATGTTGGAGCGCCGCCACTGCATGACGGTGTCCTTGCCGTCGACCATGATGCGGCTCTCTGGATCAGGCAGGTCCTCGCACATCAGGTACCAATCGATGGCGTGGCCGGCCATGAAATCGAGCGCGAATTTCGGCGCGAACTTTATATTGGCCCTCAGCATGTTGCCATCGATCTTGCCGAGCAGCTGGACGTTGCCGAGCGGCTTGCCGCCCTTGCCGTCGGACAGATAATAGTCGTTGAGCATCAGCGTCTTCTGGTAGACGGCGTCGTTGCGGCGGCGCGGATCGATGGCCAGCATGGCGCTGGAATTGTGATTCATGAAATTGCGGCCGACCTGGTCGGAGCGGTTGGCAAGGCCTTTGCCGTCAGCAGAGGGCGAGCGCAGCAGGATGACGGCGGAATTGACCGCGCCGGCGGCGAGGATGACCAGCCTAGGCGACACTTTCTTCAGCGCGCCATTCTGCCGATAGTGGATGGCCGCTATGGTTTTGCCGTCGGGCGAGGCTTCGAGGTACTCGACATGGGCGCCGGTGTCGAGCCGGATGTTGGCGTCTGCCAGGGCTGCCGTCAGCGGCCCCGATTGCGCGTCGATCTTGCCGTGGCCGGTGTTGGGGAAAGCATCCCAACCGGTCTTGCCCTCCTTCAGCCAAGTGTCGATGTCGACGCCGAGCGGCAGGGAGGCCGGATGCAGGCCGAGGCCCTTGAGTTCGGCGCGGGCGCGCGCGATCGGTGCCTCGTCGGGCACCGGCTCGAAGGCATAGGGGATAGAGTGGAACGGCTCGGTCGGATCTTCGCCGAGCGTGCCGCGCACGCGAAACAGCTGCTCGGCCCTGGAATACCAGGGCTCGAACTCCTCATACGAAAACGGCCAGGCCGGCGAGACGCCGCCAAAGTGCTCCATGGCGGAAAAGTCTTCTTTGCGGTAGCGGATCAGCACCGCGCCGTAGAATTTCGAATTGCCGCCGACATAGTAATAATTACCGGGATTGAAGGCCGCCCCGCCGGCTTCGCGCCACATCTCCTTCGGTCGATAATGGCCGTCGACGAAGATTGACCGCGTGTCGCGTGCGTGCGGCGTTGCAGGCAACGACTCGCCGCGTTCCAGCATCAGGATCGAGGCGCCGCTGCCGGCGAGGCCGGAAGCGATCGTTGCGCCGCCAATGCCGGAGCCGATGATGACGATGTCGGGGCTGGTCATGGCCTAGAGAATGCGGTTCTCGGTCGCCGGATCGAAGAACACCGCCTTGGTCAGGTTGAAGGCGAGCGGCGTGCTGGTGCCGGGCTGGATGTTGGCGTCGGCGCGCAACCGCGCCACCACGCCTTTGCCGCCGAGATTGGTGACGGCAAAGGTATCGGAGCCGGCCGGCTCGACGACCTCGATATGGCAATCGGCGGTGGCGATGTGCGAGGCGTTGCGCTCGGCACCTTCCGGATCGGTCAATGCTTCCGGGCGGACGCCGAAGATGATCGGCTTGCCCTTGAACGCCGCCAGCCCGGCCGGCGCATTGGCCATCGGCAGCGATATCGGCTGCCGCGCCTCGCGGTCGAGCACGACAGCCAGCCCGCCGCCATTGTCGCCGATCGTCGCTGGAATCAGGTTCATCGCCGGTGAGCCCATGAAATCGGCAACGAAGATATTGGCCGGGTTGTTGTAGATCTCGGCCGGCGTGCCGAACTGCTGCACCTCGCCGTCGCGCATGACGGCGATCTTGGTCGCCAGCGTCATCGCTTCGATCTGGTCGTGGGTGACGTAGACGATCGTCGTGCCGGTGGTCGCATGCAGGCGCTTGATCTCGATACGCATGTCGACGCGCAGCTTGGCGTCGAGGTTGGACAGCGGCTCGTCGAACAGGAACAGTTTCGGGTCGCGCACCAGTGCCCGGCCCATGGCGACGCGCTGGCGCTGGCCTCCGGACAACTGGCTCGGCTTGCGTTGCAGGAGATGGCCGATCTGCAAGACCTTGGCCACCTTGTCGATCGCCTTTTGGCGCTCTGCCGCCGGTACGCCGCGCATCTCCATGCCGAAGGCGATGTTGCCGGCCACGGTCATGTTCGGGTAGAGCGCATAGCTCTGGAACACCATGGCGATGTCGCGCTTGGACGGATGCAGATCGTTGATGGTGCGGCCGTCGACGCGTATTTCGCCCGACGTGATCGTCTCCAGCCCGGCAATGGTGTTGAGCAGCGTGGACTTGCCGCAGCCGGAGGGACCGACCAGCACCAGGAAGCCGCCTTTTTCCAGCTCCAGGTCGATCCCCTTGAGGATCTCGACGTGGCCGAAGCGCTTTCTCAAACCATCAATTTCCAGAAAAGCCATCGGATTATCCTTTGACGGCGCCAGCCATGAGACCGCGTACGAAGTAGCGGCCGGCGAGCACATAAACGAGAAGGGTGGGCAACGCAGCGATCATCGCGGCCGCCATGTTGACGTTGTATTCGACGACGCCGGTCGAGGTGTTGACGACGTTGTTGAGCGCCACCGTCATCGGCATGGAGTCACCGGTGCCGGCGTAGGCGGAAGCGAAGAGGAAGTCGTTCCAGATATTGGTGAACTGATAAATGACCGTGACGACGAAGATCGGCATCGAGTTCGGCAGCATGATGCGGCGAAAGATCTGGAAGAAGGAGGCGCCGTCGACCTGCGCCGCCTTGACCAGTTCCGTCGGGAACGCCTCGTAATAGTTGCGGAAGAACAGCGTGGTGAAACCGATGCCGTAGACGACGTGGACGAAGACGAGATTGACGGTCGGGTTGCCGAGGCCAAAGCTGGTTCCGACCGTGTTCTGCAGCGACACGCCGAAACGGCCAAGGCTGCCGAGGATCGTCGCCATCGGCAGCAGCACGGACTGGAACGGGATGAAGCAGGCGAACAGCATCAGCCCGAACACCAGCGTCGCGCCGCGAAAACGCCATTTGGTCAGCACGTAACCGTTGAGCGCGCCGAGCATGGTCGAGATCAACACGGCCGGAACCACCATCTTGATGGAGTTCCAGAAATAGCCCTTGATGCCGGCGCAGGTGAGCCCGACGCAGGTCTCGCCCCAGGCCTTCAGCCACGGATCGAACGTCGGCGCCTGGGGTAGCGCCAGCATGTTGCCGTTCTGGATCTCGTCCATGGTCTTGAACGAGGTGACCAGCATGACGAACAGCGGCATCAGGTAGAACAGCGCGAATAGCGTCAGCAGCCCGTAGATGACGATGCGGTTGACGACCTTGACGTTGAGGCCGCCGGTGGCCTGGCGGGCGGGAGTGGCGACAGAACTCATCGCGGCTTCTCCCTCAGTTCCGAATAGAGATAGGGCACGATGATGGCAACGATGGTCATGAGCATGATCACGGCGCTGGCCGAACCGACGGCCATTTCGTTGCGCTTGAACGTGTACTCGTACATGAAGTTGGACGGCAGCCAGGCCGAGCCGCCGGGGCCGCCGCTGGTCAGCGCCACGACCAGGTCATAGGATTTGATGGCGAGGTGGGCGAGCACGATGAAAGCCGACAGGAAGATCGGCCGCAGCAGCGGAATGACGATGCGGCGGTAGAGCTGGAAGGTGGTGGCACCATCGATCTGCGCCGCCTTCATGATCTCGCCGTCGATGCCGCGCAGGCCGGCCAGGAACATCGCCATGATGAAGCCGGAGGCCTGCCAGACGCCGGCGATAACCACCGTGTAGATGACGAAATCCTTGTTCTTGATCCAGTCGAAATGGAAGCTCGTCCAACCCCATTGATGCAGCGTCTGTTCGAGGCCGAGGCCGGGATCGAGAAACCATTTCCAGGCAACGCCGGTGACGATGAAGGACAGCGCCATCGGGTAGAGATAGATCGGACGCAGCACGCCTTCGCCGCGGATCTTCTGATCGAGCAGGATGGCCAGGAACAGGCCGAGCGCCAGGCAGATCAGGATGTAGAGAAAGCCGAAAATGCCCATATTGGTGATCGACGTGTACCAGCTCGATGGCGGGTCGGTGTCGAAGGTCCAGCCCCATAGCCGCTGATAGGCGCGCGCGCCCGTGATGGCGTAGGACGGGAAGGTCTTGGAATTGGTGAAGGACAGATAGATCGTCCACAGGATGAAGCCGTAGACGAAGACGATGGTGATGGCGAAGCTCGGCGCCAGCACGATCTTCGGCAGCGCATCCTGCAGGCGCGAACGCACCGAGGCGCGCGGATGGGCGTCATGCTCCGGCGTCAGCTTGATCTGGCTTGTCGCAACCGTACTCATAGGGCTCCTCCCGTCGACGCGCGGCCCACCAGGTTCGCGGACCGAAACCTTCCCCGCCGAAGCGGGGAAGGTGTTTTGCTGCGCGGCGCTTACTTGGCGTCGTCGATTGCCTTGACCAATTCGGTCACAGCCTCGTCCGAGGTCTTGATCTGGCCATGGACGAACTTCGAGACGACATCCTTGTAGGCGTTGGCGACAGCCGGAGGCGCGCCATAGCCCTGGGCGAGCGAACCGAACAGCGTGCCGCCTTCGTTGGCGTGCTTCAGGTCGGCCATGCCCTTCTTGCCGCAAGCGTCGAAATCAGTGTCCGGAACGTCGGTGCGGGCCGGAACCGATCCCTTGACGACATTGAACGCCGACTGGAAGCTCTTGGACAGGGTGGCGGTGGCCAACGCGATCTGGGCGGCCTTGCGGTCGTCCGGAACGTTGAACATGCCGAACATGTCGGAGTTGTAGATCACGGAGCCGTCGGTGCCCGGGAAGCGATAGCACAGGAAGTCGGTGCCGGGGGTCTTCTTGGCGGCGTGAAACTCACCCTTTGCCCAGTCGCCCATGACCTGCACCAGCGCATCGCCCTTGATGACCATGGCGGTGGCGAGATTCCAGTCGCGGCCGGAGAAATTCGGGTCGACATAGGTGACCAGCTTGGCAAGGTTGTCGAACGACTTCTTCATCGTGTCCGACTTGAGAGACTCGTCATCGAGGTCGTTGAAGGCCTTCTTGTAGAACTCGGGTCCGCCGGTCGACAGCACGACCGAGTCGAACATGGTGGCTTCCTGCCAGTTCTGGCCGCCGAGGGCGAGCGGGGTCACGCCTGCCGCCTTGGCCTTGTCGAGCAAGGCGACGAAGTCGTCGAAGGTCTTCGGCTCGATGCCGCCGATCTTGTCCATGACGGCCTTGTTGATCCACAGCCAGTTGACCGAGTGGACGTTGACCGGAGCCGCGACCCATTTGCCTTCGTAGACGGAGAATTTCTGCAGGGCCGCCGGAACGGATTTGTCCCAACCTTCCTTCTTGGCCGTTTCGGTCAGGTCGCCCATGACGCCGGCCGCGGCATAGTCGAGCACGGTGTAGCCGAGCATCTGCGAGGCGGTCGGGTAGTTGCCGGCCGCGACCATCGCCTTCAGCGCGGTCATGGCGGCGTCGCCGCCACCACCGGCCACCGGCACGTCCTTCCAGGCATAGCCTTCCTTGGCGAGATCGCCCTTGAGGACGTTCAGAGCAGCCGCTTCGCCGCCCGACGTCCACCAATGCAGCATCTGGACTTCCTTGACGTCCTCGGCATGGGCCGCGAAAGCCAGGCCGGATGCGAGAGCCGTTCCGATAAGCAGTTTGCGCAACATGTACTTCCTCCCTTGTTGCATTACACGACCGGCGAAAGCCCGCCGGGTTCTTCCCAACTCAGCCGACCCACCATCCGGTGCGCTGGCCGCGATGAAACTGGATTGTCTTTTCCTCGGTATAATCCTCTACGGCGCGTTTGCCGAGTTCGCGTCCGAGGCCGGACTGTTTGTAGCCGCCGAAAGGCAGTTCGGGATAACCTTCCATGAACGTATTCACCCAAACGGTCCCCGAACGCACTCCACGCGCCACCGACATGCAGGTGTCGATGCTGGCGCTCCACACGCCCGCCGACAAACCATAGGGCGTGTCGTTGGCGATGTGCAACGCCTTTTCAATCGATTCAAAAGTCAGCACTGACAGTACTGGGCCGAACACTTCCTCGCGGGCGATGGCCATGTCCCCGGCCACGCCGCGGATGATCGTCGGGTCGAGATACTGGCCAGCATTGGAGGCCAGCCGCGTGCCCCCGCTATAGATGCTGCTGCCCTCGTTCTCGGCTGCCTTGATGTAACCCGTTACCTTGGCCAGGTGGTCCGACGAGATCATCGCGCCGACCTTGGTTCCGCTATCGAGCGGATCGCCGACCGTCACCCTGGCGGTGAGCGCCTTGACCGCGCTCAGAAAATCGTCGGCGATCGCCTCATGCACGATCAGCCGGCTGCCGGCATTGCAGCATTCGCCGGCATTGAAGAAGCCGCCGAAGACAGCCGCATCGGCGGCGGCCTCGAGGTCGGCATCGGGGAACACGATCTGCCCGTTCTTGCCGCCGAGTTCCATCGAGACTTTCTTCAGCGATTGCGCGGCGGAGGCCATCGTCATCTTCCCGACGCGGGTGGAACCGGTGAACGAGACCATCTCGACCAGCGGATGGCTGACCATCGGCGCGCCGACATCGGCGCCCAGGCCGGCGAGGACATTGACCACACCGGCGGGCAGCTCGGCCTCGATCAGGATGTCGCCGAGGACGAAGGTGGAGGCGGACGTCATTTCGCTCGGCTTGACCACCGCCGTGCAGCCGGCGGCGAGCGCGAAGGGCAGTTTCTGGCTGACGATCAGGAAGGGGAAATTCCACGGCGTGATGATCGAGACGACGCCGATCGGCTCGCGCAGCACGACGCCCAGCATGGCGTCGCCGAGATTGGCGTAGCTCTCGCCATGCAGCGTCCGGGCAAGCGAAGCGGCATAGCGCCAGATGTCGACGGCGCCGCCGATCTCGCCGCGCGCCTGGGCGATCGGCTTGCCGGATTCCAGCGCATCGAGCCGGGCGATGCCCTCCAGTCGCGCCTCGATCAGGTCGGCCACCTTGAGCAGTATCGCGGCGCGCTCGGAAGCCTTCATGCGGGGCCAGGGGCCGGTTTCGAACGCCTTGTGCGCGGCCAGCATAGCGGCCTCGACGTCTGCCTCGCCGGCCTGTGCATAGCGCGAGACGGTGAAGCCGTGGCCAGGGCTTTTGCGGTCCAGCGTGCGGCCGTCGCGGGCATCGACATGTCTGCCGTCGATCAGCAGCCGATAGGCTTTCGGCGCCGTGGACGCTTCGGCGGGCATTGCGATGTTGAGAGGCGCGTTCATCTGCGTTCGGAATCCTCAGGATCTTGAAAATGCTGGTTTTTGCTTGGCCTTGAACGCACCGACGCCGGCCTTGAGGTCGCTGGTCAGTGCGATGAAGCCGCTGGCCAGCGCTTCGGTCGCGGCCGCACTTTCCTCGCCTTCGGCCACCGCGATCATCAGTTTTGCGGCTTCAGTGGCCAGCGGACCGCGCCCGGCGATCTTTTCGGCCCAGGCTTGTGCCTCGGCGAGCGACTTGCCAGTTTCGACTACCTTGTCGACCATGCCCAAGGCGAGCGCTTCGGGGGCGAGGAGGATCTCGCCGCCGAGAACCATGCGGCGCACCGTCTGCGCGCCGAACCGGCGCACGGCGCGCTGCGTGCCGGACCAGCCGGGCACGACGCCGATCGACGTTTCGGGAAAGCCGAGCTTGACCTGTGTTTCCGCGACACGGAAGTCGCAGGCGACCGCCAGTTCCAGCCCGCCGCCCAGCGCGTGGCCGGCCAGCACGGCAATGGTGGGCTGCCTGAGCCGCGCCAGCCGATCGAAGACGCGGTGGCCGTAGCGCACCCATTGCACCTGGAAATCGGCGGCGCTTAATCGCGCCCATGCCTCGACGTCGCCACCGGCGCAAAAGCCCTTGCCTTCGCCGCGGAGCAGCACGACGCGGACGCCGTCAGCCGCCTCCGCTGCGTCGAGCGCGCTTTCCAGTGCCCGCAGCATCGGAATATCAAGCGCGTTGAACTTTTCCGGCCGGCGCAAGGTGACGATGCCGATGGCGCCATCCTGCTCGAAGCTGACGAGAGGCTCAGCCATGCGCGCCTCCCAGCGAAGCGCCGTCGTTGAGCGACAGGCCGATCGGCCGGTCCTGGTAGAGGGCCGTCGGCATCACCTTGAGGTCGTTGGCGATGCCGAGTGGAATCTCGGCCTGATCAAGCACGTCGCGCTTGAGATCGATGCCCGGCGCCAGTTCCGTCACCATCAACCCGTCCGGCGTCAGCTTCATCACGCAGCGTTCGGTGACGTAAGTAATGTCCTGCCCTTGAGCGACCGCGCGCTTGCCGGAGAAGGAGATATGCTCGACCTCCGCGACCACCTTCTTGACCTTGCCCTCCTGGTCGATGCGGATGCCGCCGTCGGCCAATGAGAGTTTTGCTCCGGCATTGAAGAAGCCGGAGAAGACGATCTTTTTCGCCCGCGCGGTGATGTCGACGAAGCCGCCGGCGCCAGCGGTGACATGCGGCCGCGCCGAAAGCTTCGAGACATTGACCGAGCCGTGGCGGTCGATCTGCAGGAAGGACAGCAGCGAGGCGTCGAAACCCCCGGCCTGGAAATAGATGAACTGGTGCGGCGAGGGCATGATCGCCTCGGCATTCGAGGCGCAGCCGAACTTGAAGTCGAGCAGGGGCACACCGCCGACCGCGCCCTGTTCGATCACCCAGGTGACCTTGCCGTGCTGGCCTTCCTCAAGCAGGATGCGCGGCACATTGGCCGAGATGCCGAAGCCGATATTGACCGCCATGCCATCACGCAACTCCATGGCAACGCGCCGCGCGATGACTTTCTGGACATTCATCTCGGCGTTGCGGAAGCTCGACAGCGGCCGGAATATCTCGCCGGAGATGGCCGGATCATAAGGCGTCAGCGTCGTCTGCAACTGGTCGGGGGCCACCACGATATGGTCGACCAGTACGCCTGGCACGCGCACGTCGTGCGGCTTCAGCGTGCCGTTCTCGACCACACGCTTGACCTGCGCGATGACGACGCCGCCATTGTTGCGGGCGGCGAGCGCCTGTTCGAGCCCGCCGAGATAGGCGCCCTCATGCTCATAGGTGAGGTTGCCGCGCTCGTCGGCCGTGGTGGCGCGGATGATCGAGACATCAGGCACGATAGAGCGGAAATAGAGCCATTCCTCGCCGTCGAATTGCTGCACCGAAACGATCGGCTCGCTGGCGGCGTCGTTCATGGCGCAGCCCTGGTGGCGCGGGTCGGCGAAGGTGTCGAGCCCGACCTTGGTCAGCACGCCCGGCCGCTTGGCGGCGGCCTCGCGGTGCATGTCGAACAGGATGCCGGACGGCACGTTGTAGGCGGCGACCGAATTGTCGCCGATCATCTTCCAGATCTGCGGCGGCTCGGACGAAGAGGGGCCCGATGGATAGGAGCCGCACAAAGTGCGCTTCAGCAGGCCGGGCTTGGCCAGATGGTCGATACCCCTGATGCCGTACATGTCGCCGGCGGCGATCGGATGCAGCGTGGTGATATTCTTTGGGTGGCCCTCGGCGTCGAAGCGCTCGCCGATGGCGGCCAGCACGGCGTCCGGGCAGCCAAGACCGCTCGACGACGACACGGAGACGACCATGCCATCCCTGATCAGGCTCGCTGCCTGCCCGGCGGAAACGACCTTGCTCAATTCATGCTCCCGAGTTTCGGGTCGATCTTTATGGCCTTGCCAGCACTGGCCGATTGAAGCGCGGCTTCGGCCGATGCAAGCGACCAGATGCCGTCCTCTCCGGTGGCGGCGGGCTGGCCGTCGCCGCGGATCGCGCCATGGAATTGGCGCAGCGACCTGACATAGAGGTCCTCGCGGTCGAAGCTCAATTCCTCTTCGCCCTTGGCGGTGCGCAGCAGAACCGAGCCGACCGGCTGCTGCGTCATCACATCCCTGGCGACCAGCGAACCCTCCGAGCCGTGCACTTCGAAGCCGGTGCCGGCGAATCTGGTGGTGAAGCCTTCATGCGACTGGGCGATGACACCCGACTGGAAGCGCCAGATGCACATGGCGCCGTCTTCCAGCCCGCCGCCGGCCATGCCGGCCGACTGCGTAAAGGCCGAAACTTCCACCGGATCGTCGCCGAGCACGAAGCGCAGCGTGTCTGCATCGTGCACGGTGATGTCGAGCACCACGCCGCCGCCCGCTTCGGGCCTGGTGATGCGCCATCCCTGCAGATTCTCCGGCAGATAGACGGAATGGAAAACGCGCGCGGCGATCGGCCTGCCGATGCGGCCGGCGGCAATCGCCTCACGCATGGCGCGGTGCGCGCCGGCATTGCGCAGATGGTGGTTGGTGCCGAGCACGACGCCGGCGGCCTTGGCGGCGGCGACCATTGTGCGTGCATCCGCGCTGGTCAGGGCCAGCGGCTTTTCGCACAGCACATGCTTTCCCGCCCTGATCGCGGCGAGCGCCTGTTCGAGGTGCAACTCGTTGGTGGTCGAGATGTAGACGGCGTCGATACCGGATTTGAGAAGCGCATCGAGCGTCGACACAGCGGATGGTATGCCATTTTCCCCGGCATAGGCCGTGGCGCGTTCCGGGCTGGAACTCATCACCACCGAAATCTCGGCGCCATCTTGCGCGCGGATGGCATTGATCATGAATTGCCTGGCGATCGTGCTGGCGCCGATCAGCCCCCATCTGACGCTCATGCCGCGCCTCCGACGACCGCTGCCCTATTGCGGGTGCGGCGGTCCGGGCCGCAGCTTTCCCTGATCACGAGATTGACGGCCCCGATATGGTCCTCAGCACGGGTGGTGCCCGACTGGATCATCTTGAGCATGACATGGGCGGCGCGCTCGCCGAGACCCGGGCTATCGACCGCGACACTGGTCAGCGCCGGCATGTAGTGCTCGGCTTCGATCACGTCATCGAAGCCGACGACGGCGAAGTCCGGCCCCGGCTCGAGGCCTCGCTTGCGCAGCGCCAGCATGACGCCAAAGGCGACGGCATCGTTGAAGCAGAGCGCGGCGGTCGGCGGTTCAGCCATGGCAAGAGCGGTTTCCAGGCAAGCGATGCCGCCCTTACGGCTGGTCTCGCCCTCGATGACCAGCATGTCGCGCGTGTCGATGCCGAGCGTTTCGCAGGCCTCGCGAAAACCACCCACCCGCTCGTGATAGACCACAAGGTCGGATGAGCCGCCGAAGAAGGCCAGCCGGCGGTGTCCTTTGCCGATCAGATGAGCGGTGGCAAAATAGGCGCCGCGGTGATTGTCCGGCGCGATCACCGGGATGCGGCTTTCGGGCAACCGGCGCATGGCGAAGACGATCGGCACGCCGGCCATTTCCAGCCGCCGGAAGGCGCCCGGCGTAGTGCCGCGCGCCGGCGACACGATGAGCCCGGCGACGCCTTGTTCCATCAGCGATTTCAGCACCTCTTCCTGGCGCACAGGATTCTCGGCCGTGTTGGCCATGAAAGGCACGATGCCGGCAGACTGGAAGACGCGCTCCATCCCGACCGCCAGTTCGGCGAAGAAGGGATTGGTGAGATCGTTGATGACCATGCCGATGACGTTGGAATGGGCCTTGCGCAGATTGGCGGCGCCGCGGTTGTAGACGTAGCCGACATCCTCGATCGCCTTGCGCACCTTGACCGCGGTCTCGGGTCGGATCAGCCCGCTTCCCTGAAGAACCAGCGATACCGTCGACTTGGACACCCCCGCCTCGCGGGCAATGTCGAATATCGTCGCCTTGGCCCGGCTGGCCATCCTGATAATCCTCCCCACTTTTAACTCAATCTATTGGAACGTTCTAATCACCGCTTCAATCCCGAGTCAATCGAGATTTTTCCGCGTCCAAAAAGTTGATCGTCTGGCGTCGGAAACCGCCGTTTGGCCGGCGTCGTCGTGTTGCGATGCAGCATTTCCCAGGAGTAGATCCAGAATTTTAAAGCTCCTTGATTTATTGGAACGTTCCATTTATAGGGCGCGGCGAAGGGAGAGAGCGATGGACATTAGCTTGCCTGGTGAGGGTGGCCGCGGCACCCGCTACGCGCTTGTCGGCCAGCCGGTTCTGCCGGTGCCTGGCGCGCGGTTTTCGCGCATCGCCTATGCCGCCGCGCACGTCGTTGCCGATCCCCTCAACATGACCGACCCGTGGTCGCGACCGGTGGTCGACTGGGAGAAGACGATGGCGTTCCGTCACCATCTGTGGCGGCTCGGCTTCCGCATCGCCGAAGCGATGGACACTTCGCAGCGGGGCATGGGTTTCGACTGGGCGAGCGCACGGGAGTTGATCCGTCGCTCGATCGCCGAGGCGAAAACCGTCGAAGGCGCCGATCTGGCGTCGGGCGCCGGCACCGATCATCTGGCGCCGGCGTCGGCCAGGACGCTTCATGATGTAATCGCGGCCTATGAGGAGCAGTTCTCCTTCATTGAAGGGCAGGGCGGCAAGACGATCATGATGGCCAGTCGCGCGCTGTCGGCGGTTGCTAAGGGCCCGGACGACTATGCCAGCGTCTACGACCGCATTCTGAGCCAGGCGTCCGGCAAGGTCATCCTGCACTGGCTGGGCGACATGTTCGACCCGGCGCTGAAAGGGTACTGGGGCGCCCACGATTTCGACGCGGCGCTGGATACCGTCGTGGCGATCATCGAGCGCCATGCGATCAAGATCGAGGGGATAAAGATATCGTTGCTCGACGCTGGCAAGGAGGTGGCGCTCAGGAACCGCCTGCCGGATGGCGTCGCCATGTTCACCGGCGACGACTTCAACTATCCCGAACTGATCGCCGGCGACGGCCAGAAACATTCGCATGCGCTGCTCGGCATTTTCGATGCCATCGCGCCGGTTGCCAACGCGGCGCTGGCGAGATTGGCGGACGGCGACCGCGCGGGCTATGACGTGCTGATGGCGCCGACGGTGCCGTTGTCGCGAAAAATCTTCGAGGCGCCGACCGAGTACTACAAGGCCGGCATCGTCTTCATGGCCTGGCTGAACGGCCACCAGGATCATTTCGCGATGATCGGCGGCATGCAATCGGCGCGCGGCATCCGCCACTATGCGGATGTCTTTCGGCTTGCCGACCAGGCAGGTTTGCTGGCCGATCCGGAGTTGGCCGTCTCCAGAATGAAGAGCCTGTGCGCTGTCGCGGGCATCTGAGCCGCTGGATATGATGGTGAGATGTCAGCAGGCGAGATCGGTCCGGCGCGAGCACGACAGACATTGCAAAAGGTGTGCGCTTATTTCCACGACCGCACCGTGTGGGGGGAAACCGGATTTTGGTTCGAATGGTGGGCGTGACAGGGATTGAACCTGTGACCCCTGCAATGTCAATGCAGTGCTCTCCCGCTGAGCGTCGCTTTCGCTCCTATCGAAAGACTGAATAAATTCAGCTGCTTAACGCAGTCTACGATCTTTCCTGGCTACACGCAATCCTCAACTGAAATGATGGTTTTCGAGCCGTAGCTGTGACAGGAGTGTGACAGCTAACAGAAGAGTCCTCGGCCTGATAGACCAACGGCACGGGTTCCGATAGGCTCCCATGTGCGACTGCAAAACGTCATTTTCCAGCACAGTGGTAGAATATGGTCAATGTTATATGGGGGGCAACAAAGAAGCCCATATCTAGCCAGCAACTTGCTCGCTTCTTTGAGGGATACGTCCATGATGAGGGAGACTTGTTTGTCGGATATCCAGTCCTCGCTACACCAGAAGGCGCATTTTCTATTGACGCGCTCCTAATTAGCCCGTCCCGCGGGGTAGTCATCTTTGATTTAGTTGAAGGAAAAGTGGTTGGAGACTATACGAACCGACAAGATGACTGTGTTAACACGCTTGAGACGAAATTCCGCTCACACAAACCTTTAATGGCAGGACGACGATTAATAGTCGAGCCAAGGGTGATCACATATGCTCCTGCGGCTTCTATAAGCGATCTTGCAGTTGACAATTTTCCGCTTTGCAACGACGAGAATCTTCAAGAGACTCTCGATCAACTTATTGGATATCAGTGGCAGCCTTCGACTGCATATAACTCTGTGATTGCAGTCATCCAGGCAATCTCAACGATTCGAAGGGGCAAGCGCAGTCGCTCAGCTGTGAACCCTGACTCTCTGGGCGCGAGGTTGAAGGGGCTGGAGGACTCGATTGCCAACCTCGACGTGTTTCAAGGTCGGGCCGTGATTGAGACTGTGCAGGGCGTGCAGCGGATTCGTGGTTTGGCCGGATCAGGCAAGACAATCATTTTGGCGCTTAAGGCAGCGTACTTGCACTCACAGCATCCAGAATGGAAGATCGCAGTAACCTTCAATACCCGCTCCCTAAAAGAGCAATTCAGGCGACTGATCACAACCTTTGTGATTGAGCAGTCTGGAGAAGAGCCGGATTGGGACAATTTATCAATAATCAATGCATGGGGTGCGCCTGGTCACCCAGAAAAAAATGGAGTTTATTATAGCTACTGCAAGGCACATAACGTTACCTTTCACGACTTCCAGACCGCGCGTCGAATGTTTGGGTCGGGGGATGCTTTTGACGGGGTGTGTAAGACCGCTTTGGCCAATGCGACTTCTGAGATCGCAATGTACGACGTTATCCTAGTTGATGAGGCGCAAGATTTTGAGATCTCCTTTCTTCAGCTCTGCTATGCTTCCCTTACCGATGCAAAACGGCTGGTCTACGCCTATGACGAACTTCAATCTCTGACTGACAGGTCGCTGCCTGCCCCGGACCTTATTTTCGGAAATGATGAGAATGGGCGGCCACGTGTTGTGTTTCAAGAGCCCGAACCAGGCCAGCCACAACAAGACATCACGCTTGAGAAATGCTATCGCAACTCCCGTCCTGTTCTCGCGACAGCCCATGCTTTAGGTTTCGGCATTTATAGAACTCCCGATCCAAAAACCGGCACCGGGCTGATTCAAATGTTTCAAAACAATCAACTCTGGCAAGATGTCGGGTATCGTGTTGTGTCTGGAGCGCTTGAAGACAACAGCCCTGTACGCCTGGCTCGTACGCCAGAAACAAGTCCGATTTTCCTTGAAAAGCACTCTCCAATCGACGAGCTTATCCAGTTCCATTCGTTTGACACGCCGAATGGCCAGGCAGAATGGCTTGCCGATCAAATACAACGCAATCTTGAGCACGACGAGTTGGGCTACGATGACATCGTAGTCATAAATCCCGATCCACTTTCTACAAAAACTGCGGTTGGGAAAACTAGAAGATTGCTTTTTGATAGAAACATCAACTCGCATCTGGCCGGGGTGGATACGTCTCCGGATGTATTCTTTGATGTAGAAAACAAATCTGTTGCTTTTACGGGAATTTTTCGCGCGAAAGGAAACGAGGCGGGGATGGTTTACATAATCAACGCCCAAGACTGCTACTCCTCATTCGGGGGCTTGGCGCGAGTGAGAAATCAAATATTTACAGCGATAACGCGGAGTAAGGCGTGGGTGAGGGTGTTGGGGGTTGGGGATAAAATGCCTCTGCTCATTCAAGAATTTAACAAGGTGAAAAATGAGCACTTTGAGCTGGACTTTACAATTCCTGACGACGAGACGCGGAGACATATCAACATAGTGAACAGAGATATGACTGAGACCGAGAAGAAGAGCGTCAAGACTGTCTCTAAGGGCATTGACAAACTGATCGAGGATATCAGTTCGGGTGCGATAATGGTGGACGATTTGCCGTCAGAGCAGCTTGAAAAGCTGAGACAAATTTTATTGGCGAAAAAGTGAATGCTGTCTCCAGATCAAGTCAAGAAGCAGATAGATGCTCTCACTGGCGATCTTATTGAGGTTGGGTTGTGTAGCCGACAAAACTTCGCGATAAGGCGCGATTATTCAGGAGGCATAACGGAGATAACAACCGAAAAATACGATGACATGACCATATTTTTGAAGGACATCGAATATGGAGACATGTACATTGAGGTGTTGTCGAAAGAGATATATAATTTGCTATTGATAGACGGTGCTATCGTTCAGATGCAATATTACTATCGGGGTGGAGAGATAGACAAGCATAGGTTGGCTTTTTTCCCATCGCCAAACCTTGAAGAGTATCAAAATAATCCAGATGTATACGAAACTGACGAGTTATACGCCGACATTTTGCTCAAAAGTATCTATCCGGCCCCTATACGCTTTGATTTCGACAGAAGGTCTGCTGTTGATTTAGCTCATCCAATGTCGCACCTGACAATTGGTCAGTATAAAAATTGTCGTATTCCCGTCTCTGCTCCAACATCACCAAGCTTGTTTATGGATTTTATCCTGAGGTCGTTCTACAATACTGGATATCGTAAGTGTTATGACAAATTGACTATTTTTAAGGAAAGATATTCAGCAACGATCACGCCAACCGAGGCGAAGGCTATTTATTTGTCTCTGCCGGCAACTTCATATTAGTCGACACAATCCGATGGGCCGTTCCAAGTGAAATGTTGTGGTTTGTCGCAATTTGTCGCAATGATAAGCCTGCCTTGTGATCGGCTGTGACTTTTGCGTCATCTGTGACGATTCGGGGTCGTCCAAGCCTTTTGCCATTTGAGACAGCCCTAGTGAGACCAGCGATAACCCGTTCCCGTATCATTGCTCGTTCAAATTCGGCAAAGACCCCGGTCATTTGAAACATGGCTTTCCCAGACGGTGTCGTCGTATCGATCGCTTGTTGATGGAGGTAGAGGTCCACCTTATGTGCGTGGAGTTCGTCTAGGGCGCTCACAAGTCCAGCTAGGCTTCTACCTAAGCGAGACACGTCCCAGGACATCAGAACGTCGAATTTCGCTCTGGCTGCATCCTTGAGCATTTGGTCATATGCGGAGCGCTTGTCTCGCCCCTTGGTACCACTGATGCCTTCGTCCTCATAGACCGCTGAAATAGGCCATCCTTTCGACTGAGCGACTCTTTGCAGCTCAAGCATCTGGTTTTCTGTTGTCTGCTCCTTGGTGCTCACTCGAAGATACACTGCTGCTCGCTTCACCGACCTCTCCGTCTGTTCAAAAAACACTCCTTTTGTGAACGCAGATTTTGACTCTTTGAAGGCCATGGAAATCAAGGGCTTCTGACGCCGTTTTCCAATGGGGTTTTTTGAACGCAGGTTTCCATCGGAGATGCTCCTATTTGTATACACACTAGGTGGGGAGATTTGTCCCCTGAGATTCCGTAAACTGAGGCGTTCGGAATGATCTGTGCCGGTCAATCGGCTGTCTATGGGATAGAGCGCAGTGTTCGGAGGATTTAATCGTGATGGCAGCTTCAGAGCCAAGAAAGTTGTAATAGCAACTTTTTGTTCATGCCTGACGACTGTGAGCCCGGTTTTAAAGCTCGTCGAACATATTCGTTGTCTTGCTTGGCGAACTTGTTTCGTCGGATCCGCCTACGAGACTACCAGGTGACAGGCCGGGGGGTACCTATTGCGTATATAGCCTCGACCAATTTTTCGGGTCGGAAGCTGTAAACTTAGAAGTTGCCTTCGCTTTTGTGTTCAACGCAATCTGCGAGACTCCATGGTAATTCCGTAGCCGTTATATGCCTTGTCATGTTCTCAGACACCAGTCCCATAGACGACTTAGGGGTTGGGGTATACCTTTGCTAGCAAATTGCAGGAACGCTGCCATGGGACCGGTCCCTGTAATCTGCCCTTTTGGCGCGTCTCGCTGTGGCCTAGTCGCCTTTATCGTTAGAAGTCTATCCCCGAGAGACTCTGCTAGTAACTCTTCTCGACGTCTATACCCGATGTAATCTGGTGATTCCTTTCTCGCTAGGAAAAGCTTCATACCCAGGCTGTGGCGCTTGGAGGGAATGAGATTTGGATAGCCTGTTAGCAGATCGTCAAGGAGAGCAGGGGAGCGCTTTAGGGATATCGTCCTTCCTGCCATTCTCTGCCGATAGGCGCTCAGCATTATTTCGGACAGTTCGTTGTCATGGCCCTCGGCCACGATGAAGCTGTCATGGATTGGGAGGACAGGAATTCCTTTTTCGATCATCCTGATCATCACGTCCGCTGCAATGTCAGAATCCAGCCTTTGAAGCCGGATGCCTTCTCCAGAGCCGAAGAATTTTGCAATCGGTTTGTGTTTCGCCATGATCGCTTCTCGGAGGTCGTTCCATGTTACGCTTGGCGGCAGGTCTGATTTATGAGGAGGTTCAATCCGTCCCTTGGCGTTGATCATCGCAAGAGTGGCGGTTTTCACAACGCGACGAAACTCTGGTCCAAAACCCTCAATAGCGTAAGCGTCGCCTTCCAGCTGCTGGCCGATCATTGCATAGAGCATTGCCACTTGAATGCCCGAAAAATCCACCTCCACAGTGGGCGTGCCATTGATGGTTATAAATCGACGGTACCTCCCGGGGATGCTCTGCCACCACCCACCGTAGAATCGGCCACCATGATCGAATCTCCCTTGGTTGAAGACGCGATAGAGCCTCGTCGGAGCAGCCAGATCGGCTGATGGGGGTTCAGAGTCTGAGCGGCCAAATTCCTCATAATTGTGATCACGTGATTTTTGCAGTTCGACCATACTTTTGTCGTCGAGAAACAGATTCGTTTTAGCGTTGGATGACATGAATGAATTGTATCTAGCTAAGCGGGTCTCCATAGATCGGGTTTCTTCGTTGTGTTCGAAGTCCATGAAGCGACCGTCACTCTTTGATGAACCCTTCCTGAGGCGTATTGATGGTAAATCCATTCTCTCGAAAATCATATAGTATCTAGATGTATAATCGTCTATTCCAAATGTGTTCCTAGTAATGGGTAGTGAATATGAATTACTAGGATTAATCGATGTAGATTTCTCTTGTGCCATGTGGGTTAAGATAGCATCCTTAAGAAAATCTGATATCCATATTTCTGTTGGATATTGAAAGCCCCTTACCTTGTCGCGATTTCCTCCTTTTTTATGGATCAGTTGTGGATTGGAGTTGGCAAGATAGTTCACCACTTTCCGAACAGATCGGATGCCTAGACGGCGGGGATTGAATGGGCCTTCCGGATAGCCATCGTTGCTAAGGTCAATTCTAACGCCATAAGTCGGATGCAAAGCGTGCGATCGAAGGACATTGGCCAATATAACACTGAGAGCCGTTTTGACATTCTGGACGGCATCCTCCTTTCGCCGCTTCCCCGCTTTTTTTACAATATTCTCTGCAATAGGCGTCAGGAATTGATCAAACCGCGAAGACAGCTTCTGGGAGCGATCGAGCCATGGGGAGTTGCCATTGTAGATCATGACTCTATCCAATCAGGTAGTTGAGCTAGCAAGATCTCAAGGTCGCCAGAGATGCCTCCTAATTTTTGCTTGAGCGCGCGAGTTAGTCCTGCCTTTGATCGGCAAAAGCTTTCGGCATTCCATGCTGGCCTTCCGTCTAGATTACCTTTTCGGACCTGAAGAATCCATTGTATGTTGTCCTTGCAAGCAATAACTCTCCAATTATTATTTATTCGAAATACGAACTTGGCATATGTATCGCTTCGCTCCCTGTTGTCTGTGGCGAGTGTCGATCCTGTAGATTCGCGGTGTTTTTGTGTTATCGTACTGAAGACATCTTTGCTTGCCACTTCTGGAACTGTGCCAGGATCCCTGGCCGTTGCCGCGATAGGAGCAGGTTTTGATAACCCGATTAATTGGTATAGGACGTAGTGAAGCATGGTATTACTCTATTTTGGATGTGAAATTGGAATATTGACAAGCGTACGCTGGGCGCTCATCGTTGCTTAAACTTGAATTGAGTGCAAAAATCACGTGCTGACGGCACGGAAACGCTGAGAAAATTCAGCTAAAGCGGCTTCACCGCATCCTGTAGTTCATCCCGCTTCTGGCTTTCTGGCCTTCGTCGCTACAGAATTCGATCGAGAGATGGGAAAGGAGATAGCTCTACGCAAGAGGTAAGAACTACAAAATTTTAAGCCGTGCCCTGTAAGCGGTTGTTCCAGTTTGTTGGCTAACGGGAAGCGTCTGCCGGCGAAATTCAAAACGTCCCTGCACGGTCGTGGACCGGTCTCACAGTTGCCTTGGGGCATTCGCGGCTAATCGGATACGAAGAGTAGGTTGTCGCTCTCTGGGGCCGCTCTAAGACGAGAGATATGAGCGTTCTATTACGGTTGCGGCAGGAAGAAAGGTACGAGATATACAACTAGTGCAGCCGCACCATACGCCGCAGCTAATGTGGCAGCGACGCACGCGCCGATACCCACAACCCAAGCGATAAAACCGGCCAGCCGCCATTGCAACATTTCTTCGCGAGTCAATGGAAAATTCAATCCGGGTGGATAGAACAGCTCTTCTTCCTCGGCCTTCTTCGAACGTCCATTGCCAACGCGTAGGTATATGCGAATGGGAAAAAATGATCGGCGCGGTTTGGTTTTGTCGTCGCTCATCAATCTATCCCCCAACAGTCGAATACATAATAAAGTAGATAAACTCAAAGTGCGTAAGCTGCAATCCGTCCGTGCATGGATATGCGGAAATTGGTTGGACGGAACTTCGCCCGGCTGCGTCGTGAAAGCGGTCTAACCCAAGAGGACGTGGAGGCACGTTCGGGTTTCAGCCAGCAGTATCTCAGCGACCTTGAGCGCGGTAAGCGCAACCCAACTGTGATCACCCTCTATGAATTGGCCCAGGCGATTGGCGTCAGCCACGTTGACCTTGTTCGCCCTGATGGTGAAGATGCAGCTTGACCTTCCGTGAAGCCGTCCTGTGGGTCCTAGTTCACGAGGGATTGCCGTCTAGCTTTTTCGCAAGCTTTGTCTTGTCAGCATGAGCATACCGAAGCAGCATTCTAATATCCCGATGCCCGCTGATGGACGCCACTTCGGGTATCGTTAAACCCTTCTCAAAAAGCCTGCTGATGGCTTCGTGCCTTAAATCGTGGAAATGAAGGTCAAGAAGGCCAGCTCGTGCAACCAAACGATCCCATGCCAACCGCAGTGCGATGGGTGTTATTGGGAACACATTGGATCCGCTCCTCTGAAGGTTCGCTAGGATTTCCTTCGCGCTCACGGTCAAAGGGATCGACCTTGAATCACCATTCTTTGCCTTTGGGATGACCACTGAGCAGCAGGTTAGGTCTACAGAGTTCCAAAGCATGGAAAGAAGCTCCCCCCGTCTCATGGCTGTCTCTAACGCAAACAGCATGATGGGAAGGATCAGCCGATTCCTCGTTGCCTTTGATTCTGAGACAAGTCGTTCCAGCTCGCCGATTCGAAGGCGCCTCTCTCTTCGATTGCCTTCTGCGCCTGTTCTCAGGTCGGAAAGTGGATTGTTCCTTAAAGGAAGCTCCCACTCTCTTTTGGCAATGTTGAACATGTGGGAAAGAGGAGCCAATTGCCGCGCCAAAGTGGTGGCCGAAACGCACGTTAGGCGTCTATCTCGATAGGCCGCAAAATCTGCTGTTGTAAGAACCGACAGCTTCTTCCTGCATATAGGGTCACGGAGAAACGCGTTGAGTACGATGGTCTCATCAGCAGCTCCCCGTTTTGCAGGAACGACCTCATCGCGGTAGCGCTCTACGAGTTCCCCAAGCGAAATCGAATGCAGAACCTTTGTGTTTGTCGGGAGTTCATTCCGGTCTGCCTTGCCCTCCCAAAATCTGCCCCATTCTGTGGCGTCCACCTTCTTTAGGAATGATCTTGAAATAGTGGGAAAGCCCTGGCGGCGAATCTGGACTTGCCATTTGTCTCCACGCTTTCGAATTGTGGCCATTGCTTCGCACCCGCTGTGACAGAGTTGTGACAGCAGCGAATTCGAACAAACATCAGGAAAGCGGACAGATCGAAATTCTTTGTGTTTTCAATCTGTTGGATGGTGGGCGTGACAGGGATTGAACCTGTGACCCCTGCAATGTCAATGCAGTGCTCTCCCGCTGAGCTACACGCCCATCCGAAGCCGCGCATACACCATTTTTGATCCAGCGCGTCAATAGCAGGAAAAAGGAAAGAATCGCCGCAGCCGCGGAGGGGCGGCCGTGCGTCGCAGAAGGCGGCTCAGGCCGCCTGCAGCATCTTTTCGACCTCGTTGACGAGATCGCGCAGATGGAATGGCTTCGACAGCACCTTGGCGTCTTTCGGCGCCTTGGAGTCGGGGTTGAGCGCGACGGCGGCGAAACCTGTGATGAACATGACCTTCAAGTCAGGATCGATCTCGGTGGCGCGGCGTGCGAGCTCTATACCGTCCATCTCCGGCATCACGATGTCGGTCAGGAGCAGCGAGAACGGTTCCTCGCGCAGCCGTTCATAGGCACTGGCACCGTTGTCGAAATCGCTGACCTGATAGCCGGCGCGCTCCAGCGCCTTGACCAGGAAGCGACGCATATCGTCGTCGTCTTCCGCCAGAAGAATGCGTGCCATGATATCCCGTCCGAATCACCCGCCCGAGACCGCCGTTGGGCGGCCCCGTTAACCATCCTGTATATGAGACGGCGAGGGTAAACATCAAGTGAACGCGCACGATGATGAACCATATTCGCCGAGCGCGATGGACGCTGAAATGCTGGACACGCGGCCGCCAAGGTGGCACTTTCATTTCATGATGCACTGGTGTTTTCGGGTTCGTTCAAATTGAAGACGGCAGCCGAGGATTTTTCGGTCTTTCCACCCTTCGAAATCCGGTCGGGCGCCGAGCAGCGCGTTCCCTTTCTCTTCAACTCTCCGCATAGCGGCCGCTACTACCCGGAGCGGTTCCTCGCCATGGCCAGGCTGGACCGCAACGCCATCCGCCGCTCGGAAGACTGTTACGTGGACGAACTGTTCGGCGGCGCCGTCGCGCTTGGCGCGCCGATGCTGGCGGCGAATTTTCCGCGCGCCTATCTCGACGTCAACCGCGAGCCCTGGGAACTCGATCCGCGTATGTTCGCCGAGCCGGTGCCATCCTTCTGCAACATCCGTTCGGCCCGGGTGGCCGGCGGGCTCGGCACCGTGCCGAAGCTGGTCGGCGAGGGGCTCGACATCTATTCCGGGCGCCTGCCGCTGGCCGAGGCGGTCGCCCGCATCGAAGCCGTCTACAAGCCCTATCACGAGACGCTGAAACGGCTTTTGACCAGAACCCATGCGCGCTTCGGCTTTGCCGTGCTGATCGATTGTCATTCGATGCCGGCAAGCATCCGTGTCGGTGACAATGGTTTGCGGCCCGACTTCATCGTTGGCGACCGTTTCGGCATCTCGGCCACCGCGGCCTTGACCGAGACCGCCATCGGCCTGCTCACCGCCATGGGCTACACCGTCGCCCACAACAAACCCTATGCCGGCGGTTTCATCACCGAACATTACGGCCGTCCGGCGCGCCATCTGCATGCGCTGCAGATCGAGGTCAATCGCGGACTCTACATGAACGAGCGGACATTCGAGAAAGCCGCCGGCTTCGACGCATTGGCCGACGATCTGACGCGGTTTTCGGCCGACCTGATGGCGATGCCGGACCATCACTTCGTCGACCTGCCGCTGGCGGCGGAGTGAAATCGCGCTTGTTTTGCGCGCCGCCGGGCCAAAATCGCCGCGCATCCGAGGCGGAATTGGGGATTGCGGCGTAAAAAAAGACCGCATCGTTTTCACGACACGGTCGAAGTCTAGGGAGGAAACGCCCAAGGAGGGCATGGACAGGAAACCCTGTCCGAGGTCGAGGGTATGGTGCGCTGCACAAATGTCAACGACCTTCAGGCCTTTTTAATTCATTGTGATGTGGAAATTGCGTTTCGACGATGCCGGCGTGACATTTGGGCAACAGATCTCGCGACCGAAAAGTTGTCGAATACCCTTGTTTTAGCGGGAAATTGGCAGCAAACGACGGTTTGGGCATGCTGCAACGCGGGAGAATCAGTTGGACATCAGCATCGATTTCATGCGCCGCATCGCGCAGGCAGCGGCGGCAGAAACCTTGCCGCGCTTTCGCAGCCAAGGTGCCGTCGCCAACAAGGAAAAGGGCAGTTTCGACCCGGTCACCGAGGCCGACCGCGAGGCCGAGCGCGCCATCCGGGCGCTGATCTCGGCTGAGTATCCCGACCACGGTATTCTCGGAGAGGAGCATGGCAGCGAGAACATCTCCAGCAGGCATGTCTGGGTGATCGATCCGATCGACGGCACGCGCGCCTTCATCTCCGGCCTGCCGGTGTGGGGAACGCTGGTCGGGCTGACCGTCGACGGCGACGCCGTTGCCGGCATGATGGCGCAGCCCTTCACGGGCGAGCTGTTCTACGCCAATGCCTCGGGCTCCTACTATGAGGGGCCGGGAGGCCCACGAAAACTGACCACCCGCAAGACGACAAAGCTCGACGAAGCGACGCTTTTCACCACGACCCCGGCGCTGTTCAAGGACGAGGCGCGCAATCGCTACGATCTGTTCGAGAAGCAGATCCGGCTCGCCCGTTACGGCGCCGATTGCTACGCCTTCGCCATGATCGCGTCGGGAAGCGTCGACATCGTCGCCGATCCCGGATTGAAGCCCTACGATATCGTGGCGCTGATCCCGATCATCGAGAAGGCCGGCGGCGTCGTCACCACTTTCGACGGCGGGCCGGCGGAAAACGGCGGCGACATTGTGGCGGCGGCGACGCCGGAGCTTCACGCGGCCGCGATGGAAGCCTTGCGCGGCTGATATCTCCCGCGTTTTGGAAAACCGCTTCACACTTTTCCTGGAAGTGCTTCAGCGTGGCTTGATCGAGCGCTGGAATTCCGCCGGGGTGCGTCCGTAGAGCTGCCTGAACGCGGAACTGAAATGGCTGTGGCTGGAGAAGCCAAGGTCCATGCCGAGCGTGGTCAGATTGTCATAGCGGCCAAGCAGATCGAGTGCACGCGCCAGCCGCAGGCGCAGATGATAGCGATAGAGCGGCATGGCCTCGACCTGATGGAACATTTGCGTCAGGTAGACCGGCGAGACGCCGACCTCGGCGGCGATGTCGGCCAGCGTCCAGCGCCGCGACAGGTCCGAGGATAGAACCAGCTTGGCGCGGTCGACCAGCTTCTGGCGGCCGGGCGTGGCGCCGGCGGCATGCGAGGTCCGTTCGCCGAGGGAGCGCCGCACCAGCGTCAGCGCCAGCGTTTCGGCTTCAAGTGTCTCCGCGATCTTGCGGCTCAGGCTGTGGCGCAGCAACGCCACCAAGGCCTGCGCGCGCGGATCGATGCGCCGGCGAAGGCGGCGGAACGCCACGGCGGCGCCGGCGCATCCTCGATGACGAGATCGAGACAGGCGTCGCCACCCGCTACGGGGTGACTGATTTGATAGGCTTCCGCCTCATTGAAGAACAGCAGCTGATTGGCTTCGGCGACGGCGTCGCTGCGCCCGACGTGGCGCACAAAGACGCCACGATAGGGAAACACGAGATGCGTGGCCGAGGTGCATTCTTCGTCGCTCCTGTGCCGGCATTGGCCGCCGCAAACGACGTCCCTCACCCTGACGGTACCTGTATCCAGAAGCGGCTGGACCGTGAATTGCGACATGGCCGTTGCGTTCTTCCCTCGCACCGGAAAATGATTCCAGCATTGCAGACGGCACCCTACGCGATCGGCCTGCCCATTCCTGTCAGGAGACTGCTCGGCAGTGACCTCTCAGTCCCACAAGCGGCGCCTGAATTCGCAGTAGGCTTCGCCACGCGACAGGCCTATGTCCTTGAGCTGTTCGTCGGTCATTTCGAGCAGAGCGCGGCGGCTCCGTCGCTTCTCCAATTGCCGGCCGATCCAGCCGGCGACGGCAAGGAATTGGGCATGCAAGGACTGCCGGGTGGTGGCGGTGCGGACCGGTGGTGCCTGTGCCGGGACGTGGCCGGCCAGATACTGCGCCGCCGCTTGATCGGGGCGCATCGCTCAGTCCTCGCTGACGCCGGTTGCCGAGGCACCGGCTTCGTTCAACGCCTGTGCGCATTCTTCGCAGCAGACCTCGACGGTCTTGCCGTCGACCTTGACGCGGATCGGGTTGGCATCCAACTGGCAATCGCAGGCCGCGCAGGTTTTCTCAATCATGATATCATCTCCTTGGCGTTCAGTTCGACGCGGGCAGATGATCATTTCCGAGGCAGCACCGGCTGTCAGAATCTTTAGCATTCCGTCTGCCGTAGGTGCTGCCGGGCGACCCTCCTGACAGGAGGGTGTCAGCTGCCGTCGACTATGGAGATGTCGTCAAAGGGAGGACCAGACATGCCGACGCAATCAACAGCCGTCCATGCCGACGACGTCGCGCAGGACGGCCGTAGCGATTTCGATTTCTTCTTCGGCGAATGGAACGTCAGCCATAGAAGATTGCAAAAACGCCTGGCGGGCGACGGCAACTGGGATATTTTCGGTGGTACGTGCGCGGTGCGGCCGCTGCTCGGCGGGCTCGGCAATGTCGATGACAATGTGATCGAGCTGCCTGATGGCACCTACCGCGCCGCCACGCTGCGGACCTTCGATCCTGCAACGCGGCAATGGTCGATCTGGTGGATCGACGGCCGCAATCCGCTGACCATCGACGTGCCGATGCGCGGCGCCTTCGTCGGTGGCGTCGGCACGTTCGTTTGCGAGGATGTCTTCGAGGGCCGGCCGATCCGGGTCCGCTTCCTCTGGTCAGGAATGACGCAAAACAAGGCGCGCTGGGAGCAGGCCTTTTCAGGCGATGGCGGCGAGAGCTGGGAGACCAACTGGATCATGGAGTTTGCCCGCCAGGCATGAGCCGGCTGTCGGCGCGCTCAGGCCGTCGGATCGTCGCTGCCGGGAATGAAGGCGTCGAAGGCGGCGAAAAATTGCTCTCGGTAGATGTCGGCCTCCTGCAGGATTTCGTGGCGGGCGCCATCGATCATCAGCACCGAGCCGAGCCGCAGATGCCGGGCGTAGGTTTCCACCGCCTTGGTCGAGACGACCTGGTCGGCTCCGGCGGCGATCACGAGCAACGGGACCTGGATCCTGGCCATGAAATCAGGGTCGCTGATGGCTATCGATGCCTTCGCGGCGGCCAGCAGCCAGCGAATCGTCGGTCCGCCAAGCGCCAGTTGCGGGTACTCCTCGTAGATCCGCGTGTTGCGCCGGTAGCGTTGCGGGTCCGTCGTCACCTTGTTGGTGTCGAAAGGCGGCGTCACTTTCGGCCGCGGTCCCCAGGCGGCATAGAGCCGGCCAAGACCGAACAGACAGAACAGCGAACAGACCCGGTGGAGCGTCCCTATCGAGACCGGCAGATCGGGCAGCGTCAGGAACGGCGCGATCAGCACCATGCGCCGCACGCGGTTCACCATCGACGGCGCGGCCAGCAGCGCGATCACGGCGCCGGCCGAATGCGCCAGGATGTAATACGGCCCGCGGCAGTCGGGCAGCACGATTTCCTCGAAGAACTGTTCGAGGTCGGCCGTATAGTCGCGGAAGGAGCGGACATAGCCGCGCTGGCGATCACGGATCAGCCGGTCGGAATCGCCTTGGCCGCGCCAGTCGAGCGTGGCGACGCCAAGACCCCGGGAGGCAAGGTCGCGGATGGTTTCGAAATATTTCTCGATGCACTCGTTGCGGCCGGTGAGCACGACCACGGTGCCCTTCAAAGGACGTGCGACCGCGCCGAACAGACCATAACGGATCTTCTTGCCGTCGCGCGTGGTGAAGAAGCCACCGGTGGCGTTTTCCGGTCGCGGATTGCCATCAATTTCGTGAAAAAGGGGAGTGTCGTGCAATGTATCCGTCATTCGGCGCTTCGTCTTCGTGTGCCAGCCTGGCATGGCCGGCCTCGCCAAGGTGATAGACGCCAAGGCGTCAAAAGCAAAGGAATTCCCGGTGACGAGAGATCTGCAAGGCCTGCAAGGCCTGCAAGGGAAGACGGGGAAAGCCGGAAGCCGCTTGAAAGCGGCTTCCGGCCTCTGTCGATCCGGGAGGAAGGGACGTTAACACCCGGTTCGGCCTCGTCGCGGCGCCTCCAATCCCATCCGGCGCCGCAGTCCTTGATCCTGGGGAGCACTTTAGCGGCGGCTGTCTGAACGCGCGCCGAAATCCCGGTTCATCTGCCGTTCATCAAGGACGAGGCGCCCGTCTTTTGGGCATCGGGCGAAATCTTGAAATCAATTCGGGCGCTCCCCAAATGTCTGGCGTGGCCGCCAATGTCGGGGCCGCTGGTCTATCCGAAACGCCGATCACGGGTTTCGCACCGACCACACGCAAACCATGTTGCTCAACAGGAGAACACCTCATGCGTCACGTTGATTTTTCCCCGCTCTATCGTTCGACCGTCGGTTTCGACCGTCTGTTCACCATGCTCGATTCGCTTGCGCAGCCGGATGGCGCGCAGACCTACCCGCCCTACAACATCGAGCGCACCGGCGAGGATTCCTACCGGATCTCGATGGCGGTTGCCGGCTTCTCGGACGAGGAAATCTCGATCGAAGCCCACCGCAACGTGCTGACCGTCAAAGGCGAGCGCAAGGACGAGGACACCGGTGAAGGTTCCGAGCTGCTCTATCGCGGCATTGCCTCGAGGGCTTTCGAGCGCCGCTTCCAGCTTGCCGACCATGTCGAAGTCGTCGGCGCCGCGCTGAAGAACGGCCTGCTCTTCGTCGACCTCAAGCGCAACATTCCCGAGGAACTGAAGCCGCGCAAGATCGCGATCACCTCGGCTCCCGCCAAGACCAAGCAGATCGAGGCCAAGACCGCCGCCTAACTCCCATAAGTCTCCTCCCGAGACGGAAGCGGCGCCGAGAGGCGCCGCTTTTTTATTATCGAGAATGCTGGCTATCCGGCGATCAACTGGCCAAAGCGGTCGACCTCCTCGGCCGTCGTCGCAAAGCTGGTGACGAAGCGATAGAGTAACTCATCCTCGCCCAAATGGCCGTCGAAGCCATGCGGCTTGTGCCAGTCGTAGAAGGCGGCACCCGCCGCCTGCAGCCTTTCGGCTTCGGCTTTCTTGATCACCGCGAAAACCTCGTTGGCCTGCGGCAGCCAGGCCAGCTTGGCCGTCTCCGAATCCTCGATTGCCGCCGCAAGGCGAGCGGCCATGGCGTTGGCCTGCCTGGCCGTGTCGAGCCATAGCCCGTCCTTGAAATAGGCTTCGAACTGAGCGGCGACGAAGCGCGATTTCGAAAACAGCTGCGCGGCGCGCTTGCGCAGGAAGGACAATTCCCTGGCGCGGTCGAGATCGAACAGCACGATCGCCTCGGCGCACCAGCAGCCATTCTTGGTGCCGCCGAAAGAGAGGATGTCGACACCGCGCTTCCAGGTCATCTCCGCCGGCGTCGTATCGAGCGCGACCAGAGCGTTGGCAAAGCGGGCGCCGTCCATATGCAGCGGCACGGAATGCTGTTTGGCGATGGCCGAGATCGCGTCGATGTCGTTCAGGCCGTAGACGGTGCCAACCTCCGTCGACTGTGTGATCGAAACGGCCATCGGGCGGCCCCAATGAACCACCTCGCCAGCGAAACGGCCGATCGTCCTTTCCAGAGTGTGCGGGTCGATCTTGCCCAGCGCGCCGTCGACGGCATGCAGCCGCGAGCCGCCGGAAAAATACTCCGGCGCACCGCATTCGTCCTCGATGACATGCGATTCGCGGTGGGCGAAGGAAATGCCGCCGGGTTTGTTGAAGGTGGTCAGCGACAGCGAATTGGCGGCGGTGCCGGTCGCCACGAAGAACACCGCGACCTCGCGTTCGAAAATCTCGCTGAAGCGCCGATAGACGGCCTGGTCGAGCGCACTGTCGCCATAGGCGGTGGAAAAGCCGCCGGCCGCGGCCGACAGGCCTGCGGCGATATTGGGATGGGCGCCTGCCCAATTGTCGGAAGCAAAGAACATGCACCTGCCTATGTTTAGGGAAATCGGTACAAAGTTGACCAATTTCGCGCGCCGGCCGCAAGAGCCAGGTGCTGGAAAACCATTAACGCCAGCCAAGCTGGCGGGCCGCGCCCTGCGACTGAAGCTTACGTTTTTTGTTATTTTCACGTAATTTTCTGTCGCGGATCGACCAAGTTTTTTGTGAATCGGTCTTGGGGTTGTTGAGAATCAGGATTCCACTTTCGCCCTTTGAGTGATTCAAGCCTCATTTTGGAGGCTTTGATGATTCGAACGGTTCTGACGGACGAGCAATGGGAGAAGATGGCTCCGCATTGCCTTGGCAAGGTGACGGACGCAGGGCGTAGCGGCAAGGATAACCGGCTGTTCGTCGAAGCCGTACTGTGGAAGGCGCGCACGAACAGCCCCTGGCGTGATCTTCCGGAAGGCTTTGGCGATTGGAATGCGATCTTCAAACGCT